>NZ_JACAXC010000011.1:0-83203 GCF_013391535.1 Acinetobacter sp. SwsAc4 | reverse complement strand
CGCTCAAATAAACTTCGAGAAATTTCTACCATTCAATCAATGAAATATTTTCGATCGATCAATCAGTAAAAATCCACACAAGTTGTTCTTCTATTCTCTTAATGATCTTCTCGATGATTCGTCATCATCAAGCTAGGTCGGCTATGTTACTCTAATCTAAATTAAAGTCAACAGGTAATTTAGATATTTTTAAAACCCACCAATCAACCCAAGAATCTAACTAATCTAGCCAAATCCTTGTTTCTCAACAAGTTTTTATCTGCATCACCGCCGATGGATGTGCATTCTACACCATTTCAAAACACACGCAAGCACTTTTAGAAAATTTAAAATTCGGTTGTTTTTTTTTTAAACTTCAACCTACCTAATTTACTGATTTATATAATTTAAAATCTATTAATTATCTTAAAAGTGAATTTAAATAGACTAACTAATTGAAATTAAAACAGTTTATTTGAATTATGTTTTTATTATCAGCAGAAAAGCATTTTTATTTTTATATTTAGCTTTTATTTTAAGCACCTTACTCCATGCAAAAATTTGTCTCATATTCGATTGATGTTTGAAACTTCACCACCCAAAATAAAAACAACGGCTTTGATCGTTCAAAACCGTTGTTCTCAGTATTGCAATAAGTACTTTCTCTTAAGGAGTACTCCCTCTCACAATATTCAAGAAGTATAGATGACGTTCATATTGATCAATAATGTCTTGGATTAAATCTTCTTGCGTCCAATCCATCACATCATAGTTTTGTCCACCCTCTCTTAAAAAGACTTCTGCTTGAAAGTAATTGGCTTCATCTTCTTCTGCTCGTCCCAACATAAAGCTAGGTGGAACAGTGGCATGCGAAACCACTTTATAGATAAAGTTAATTTCATGGTGATGATCGACATGCAATTGCAGACCATTTTCGATTTCACGAATCTCCACTTCCACGTGACGGCGTTTGAATTCACGCTGAATACTTTCAAACGCTTTACGTACCTGTGTCTCGATATAGTGCTGAACTTCAGTTTCAGTATGCGGATAATGCATGATTAAACCTAAACGCTGCTGCCAACTGCGTGGATTATTAATCGCTCGCGGTGTAATTCGCGCTTCCTGAATCGCATTCATTTTGGTGACATCCAACTTCAAGGCTTTGAGTAAACCCCAACTCATCAGCAACATAATAAAAGTAAAAGGCAATGCACTCATAATGATGGAAGATTGCAATGCCGATAGACCACCAACCAACAATAGGATAATGGCCAATGCTGCCATCAACACCGTCCAAAACAAACGTTGCCATGTGGGAGAGTTTTCGGTTTTAGCGGTGAGATAATCAGTAACCAGCGCACCCGAATCCGCTGAAGTCACAAAGAAAAGCATCACCAATACGGTCGCCAGTAAACTCATCACCCCTGAAAATGGCAAATGATTCAAAAACTCAAATAACGCAACTGATGAATCACTTTGTACGGCTTGAATGAGACTGACATTATGTTCTTGCATAATGTTAAACAGCGCGGCATTACCCAAGAACCCCATCCAGATGATGGTAAAACCAGTCGGAATCAGCAATACACCCACAATAAACTCACGGATGGTTCGGCCGCGCGATACACGGGCAATAAACATCCCCACAAATGGCGACCATGAAATCCACCATGCCCAATACATAATGGTCCAACCGCCAATCCAGCCATTCGGTTGATAAGCATAGAGGTTAAAGGTCATACCAAATAGGTTCGACATATACGAACCCATGTTTTGAATGGTCGTTTGTAGTAGATAGATACTTGGGCCAGCAATAAATACAAAGGCTAAAAGAACCAAAGCCAAAACCAGATTCAGCTCAGAAAGACGTTTTACGCCTTTATCCAAACCGAGAAATACTGACATTGAAGCGAGAATACTGACAAAGACAATCAAACCCACTTGGACTTGGCTATTTTGCTCCACTCCAAATAAATAATGTAAGCCAGAATTAATCTGAGTAACACCAAAGCCTAAAGAGGTTGCTACCCCGAAAACCGTGCCGATGGTGGCAAAGGTATCAATACTATCGCCCCAAGGACCATAAATCTTCTTACCAATAATAGGGTATAAGGCTGAACGGGTTTTTAACGGCAGATTATGACGATAAGCAAAATAGGCCAAAGCCAATCCGACCACGGCGTAAATTGCCCATGCATGTAAACCCCAGTGGAAAAAGGTAATCCTTAAGGCTTGTTGTGCAGATGCGATACTTTCAGGATCACCACTCGGTGGGCTGACATAGTGCATCACAGGTTCTGCAACACCGAAGAACATCAAACCGATGCCCATACCTGCGGTAAACAGCATAGCAAACCACGAACCATTGCTATATTCAGGTTGGCTATGATCTGGTCCTAATTTGATTTTGCCGCTGGCCGAACAGGCAATATAAATCAGTAAAATCAAAAACACCGCAACAGAGAGGACATAGAACCAGCTAAAGGAATCTGTAATCCATTGCTTCAGTTGTTGTGTCAGAAATTCAAAGGAACTGGGTGCGATAATGACGATTGCGATAAAAATCGCAATGATAATCACCGTGCTTAAAAACACGTTTGGATTCACATTCGCAAACTGCGAAGATGGCTTGGAAGGCATAATTCCCCCATATTTTTTTAATGATAATGACAGACCCTAAGGATCAAATAAGACATTCACAAGGTGAACAAAAGCGAGTTTAAATTTTGCAAAAACTCGGTATAAATTATAAAAAATGTGAAAAATAAAGCAGTTGTAATGCTGTAACTGTATTTATTCTTTATCGCTCGATTGCTTAGGCAAATGGGCAATGTATTGTAATGCAATTAATCGAGAAACCACGACAGCGAGATACATCACCCCACCAAACATTTGTAGCATGGTTAATACTCTAGCGGCTGGGCTAATTGGCATCAAATCAGATAAACCCGTTGCTGATTGCAGACTAAAACTCAGAAATAATAAATCGAGCCAAACTTGTAAATCTTGTGGCTGATTTGGGTTTTGAAAACTATGGGGTAAAAGCAACTGGCAAATACTATATAAAAAGGCGAATGCCCAAGCGATGAGGGTAAAAACTGCACCTGCAGCAAATAATTCATCTTTGGTGAGATAACGATCTGCAAACATATAACGTAATAATCCATAAGCCGCATAAAAATACGCTAATGCTTCAAAACTATAAGCGATGATTTGGATTTTTGAATTGTCATAGCCAATAAAAATTAAAATTGAAAATAGAAAAGCACCACTGACAAAGACTAAGCCCCAAAATGTGAATACTGGTGTTTGGCGAATGACCTTGGCAATAATTAAGAGAGCTAAAACACCTAGTGACCAAGTTAAGGCACGATATTCACTATCTCCATAAGTCAACATCGCCATAACTAATAATGCCAATTGCACCAACAACAACCACGCAGAAGGTAATAAACGAAAACTGCCCCAAAATTGTTTTAAGCTTTGCATATTGTTTTCCATGTGATTGTTATGATTTTCATTAAGTTAATAGCATCACACTGTATCTAAAAAGGCAACAATCATTTTAGAGAGTTCTTGTTGCAAACGCTGTTCTTCAATTAAAAAGGTATTTTTACTGGCATAACGCATCATGGTAAATAAGGTACTGTTAATAATCACAAAAGACTTGTGTTTTAAAGTCTCAAAATCCCAATGGGGGTAATAACGTCCAAATAAGTACATACCCACTTCCAAGAAATGCTGCTCTAATACTTGTGCCGCTTCTGAATCACTATAGGCATGCCAATTTTTTAAGATTTCGATAAAGAAACCATGATCCGATTTCAATGATTCAAAACCAAAAGCGATACTTAATGTGATGATGTCTTGAATAGCTGTTTGTTGTTGGAGCATCACTAACTGCTTTAGTGCTTGCCCTAAATTTTCGCTTTTACGTAACAATAGTTCAGCAACAATCTGTTCTTTATTTTCAAAATATTGATAAATTGATCCAACACTTACCCCTGATTTTTCAGAAATTTTAGGTGTTGTTAATTGTAATACACCATATTCAGAAATACATTTTTGCGTTCCCTCCAGAATACTTTCGACAATCATTTTTGCACGTTGCTGCTGGGGTCTTTTTCTCATGTTCAGCCTTTATTAAAACGCGAATTGAATACGAATATTTATTCATATTAAGCTTTGATTAAATAACAATCAGGGGCTTTATGCAATGCAAAGCATCGTTAAACCTAAACGCTTAGCAGCGTTTGAAGACATGATTCAATCAAATATTAAAACCAAAATTCTTGGTTATATGACGCATCAACAAATTCAACCGAATTATCAAGAATATCTCTCCTTGAACACAGCATTGCAAAGTGGTGACGCGCCCATGGACGAACTACTGCTTTGGATACTTCAAAATCCAAAACTGCATCGTAAGTACTTTGAAACTGCGCTATATCAAGGTCTTGAGAAAGTACCACATGAGATTGCTGAACTGACCACCTTCTTCCAGTTAGTGGAACAAAAACCTGATTGGTACGACCAAGCCAAAGTCGATGAAGCACTTAAATTTACCTATCGCCTAGGCATCAATAACGGACTGATCCTACGAGATCTATCGCTAATGACAGGTTATTTGTACCCTGGTTTTAATCAACCTCTAGTCCTGACAGGTGCACTAAAAAAACAGGCGGGAACACGCTTAGCCGAAACAACTAAATGGTGGGTCGATATCACCGAGCAAGATGGGTTTGAACGTTTTAGCAAGGGCTTTACCTCAACGATTTTTGTGCGTTTTATTCATTCGCTGGTGCGTCATCAACTGCAAAAATCTGAAAAATGGGATGCTGAAACTTGGGGTTTGCCTATCAATCAATATGATCAGGCCATGACCAATATTGCCTTTAGCGGTGTGGTATTGCTGGGTATTCGGGCTTTGGGGATTTTTCCAAACAAGCAAGAAATTGACAGCTTTTTACATTTCTGGAAATACGCAGGCTGGTTGATGGGCATTGAAGAAAAATGGTTAGTGGATAATGAAGCTGATGGCTGGAAACTCATGTACTGGATGCAGTTTGCACATCCTCAATCTGATGAGAGCAGTATTTCTCTTGGCTCTAGTCTTTCCAAAGAACCCTTTGAACGGAAATATCGCTATCTGCGTTCTTTTCAGCAAAAACTCGCCTATAAGCAACACCTCGAAATTACCCAGTTCTTTATTGGTCGCAAGAAAATGCAGAAATTGGGTTTAGCACCACAGTCAGCCTCATGGTTTGCTTATTATTTAATTGGTCGCAATCTAGCACTCTATACAGGTGCCAAACATATCCCAAAATTAAATCAACTGCTTGAAGAAAAAGGACGGCATTTGCAACGAATCGGTTTGTCACTCTATCGTAATCAAGCGCAACAACTGGCCAGTATGCATCAATAATAGAAAAAGCCCTCAAATGTTGAGGGCTTTAATTCTTAGGATTCGATCTACTTAGTGATCAGATGCACCAGAGATACCAATACCTGTTTGTGAACGAACAAACTGAGCATCGAACGCTTTACGCTCTTTCTCTGCACGAGCTGATTTGTCAGTTACTGAGAAGAACCAGCAGCAAAGGAAAGATAATGGCATCGCGAAAATTGCAGGACCATTGAATGGATTCACTGGGGTGTCTGAAATTTTCAACGTGTCAACCCAAACTGCTTTAGAAAGAATGATCAGGGTTACTGCAGTTACTAGACCAACAACACCACCAATCACTGCACCACGTGTCGTTAAACCTTTCCAGAACATAGACAATACAAGTACTGGGAAGTTTGCACAACATGCAACCGAGAATGCTAAACCAACCATGAACGCAACGTTTTGTTTTTCAAACAAGATACCAAGAATCATGGCAAAGATTGCTAAACCTAAAGTTGCAATTTTTGACATACGTAATTCAGATTGAGGCGTAGTTTGACCTTTTTTGAATACGTTTGCATATAAGTCATGTGAAATCGCAGAAGCACCTGAAAGTGTTAAGCCAGCCACTACAGCAAGGATTGTTGCAAATGCAACTGCTGAAATGAAGCCCATGAACAAGTCGCCACCAACTGCATCACTTAAGTGAACCGCAGCCATGTTGTTACCACCAACCAACTCTAATTTACCTGTTACCGCTGCTTTAGCGACATCAAGGAACTGAGGGTTGTTAGAAACGAATAAGATCGCACCGAAACCGATAATGAAGGTGAGCAGATAGAAGTAACCAATGAAACCTGTTGCAACTACAACTGATTTACGAGCTTCTTTCGCATCTTTAACAGTGAAGAAGCGCATTAAGATATGTGGTAAGCCTGCTGTACCAAACATTAATGCAAGACCAAGTGATAACGCATCAATCGGGTTTGCAGCCAATTTACCAGGCCCCATGATTTTTGCAGCTTCATCCCAGCTAATGCTGTGAGATTGGCTATACACACCAATCGCTTGATTGAACATGTTTGAGAAACTAAAGCCAACAGCTTTCATTACCATGAATGCCATGAATGTTGCGCCACTGAGTAACATTACGGCTTTAATGATTTGTACCCAAGTGGTTGCTAACATACCACCAAAAATTACGTATGCCATCATCAACAAACCGACGATTACAACCGCAATATTATAGTTCAAACCAAAAAGTAATTTGATTAACTGACCTGCTCCTACCATTTGAGCAATCAGATAAAATGCAACCACAACTAAAGAACTTAATGCAGCTAAGGTACGAACTGGTTTTTCTTCCAAACGGAAAGAAACTACATCAGAAAGATTATATTTACCTAAGTTACGTAAACGTTCAGCAACAAGGAAAAGTACGATTGGCCAACCGACCATGAAACCAAGTGAATAGAGCAAACCATCAAAGCCTGAACTGAACACAAGTGCTGAAATACCGAGGAACGATGCGGCTGACATATAGTCACCTGCAATCGCTAAACCATTTTGGAAGCCACTAATTCCACCACCTGCGGTATAGAAATCAGCTGTATTCGTGGTTTGTTTTGCTGCCCACTTAGTAATAAACAAAGTGAAACCAACAAAAATGGTGAACATGATGATTGCATGCCAGTTCGTTGCCTGTTGCTCTGCTGCACCTAAATCAGGGCCAGCAAATGCAACTTGAGAACAACATAGGCTTGCAAGCGCGAACAGTTTCGCTTTGAATGACGTCCCTTTCATCTCAGTGCATCCCTTTTTCATGTGTGATTGCCTCAACTTCCTTGAGAGCCTCTTCATTCAACTGATCCAGTTTATTATTGGCGATGTATGAATAGACACCACACAATAAAAATGACAGTACGATAATGCCTAAACCGAGGGGCATGCCCCATGTTGTTACACCACCACTAAAAGAACTTGCTAGGAACTCTTTGTTATAGCCAACTAAAAGCATAAATCCGACATAGATAAACAACATGATTGCTGTTAATGTCCAACTTAATATACGCTTTTTGCTGACCATTTCTTGAAACTTTGGATTGTGTAGAATGCGTTCTACCTGTGAGTCATCCATCATTAACTCCTTATTTTTGTGTCCAGCCGTGGACCCCTTTTTTACTAGGGATTTTTCATTATTTAAATTAACAAGATTATGCTTGACTCGTAACTTAGACTTTGGTCTCTAAATACAAATCTCTGCTCATAACCCTTTTGATGCTTCGGGTATGATAGAAAATGGAGTTTGATCACGTGAGCAATATGAACAATTGGCTTATTATTGGGGCACTTGCCCTATATATCGCGCTGTTATTCGGCTGTGCTTTTTTTGGAGAAAAACATGCCAGCCGCTTAAGTACACGTGGTCGCATGTTGATGTTCAGCTTAACCTTAGGCGTATATTGCTCATCTTGGACATTCTACGGCGCAACAGGTGCAGCTGTCCGTGAAGGTATTATTTTCTTACCAATTTATTTAGGACCATTACTTTTTATTTGGTTTGGTTACGACATTTGGAAACGGTTAGGACGGATTCGTCAGCATCATGCCATTTCTTCAATTGCCGATTTCGTTGCTGCCCGATATGGCAAAAGCGGTAGTCTCGCAGCCTTAGTCACTATTCTTGCAGTGATTGCAATTATCCCCTATCTCGCTTTGCAATTAAGAGCGATTGCATTGAGTGCCTCCGTTGTACTCGAACAGAATGCACATGTTCATACCAGCACAAATAGTGTGTTATTACTTACAGCAGTACTTGCGATTTTGGCTATGATTTTTGGCACGCGGCATATTGCACATACTGAACAGCACGGCGGCTTAATGCTTGCAGTCGCTTTTGAATCTTTTGTAAAACTGTTTGCATTACTTAGCGTTGCAGTTTTTTTCTTATTCCAATCCCCCGAAAATATCAAACAAGTCAGCAATGATGTCACTCAACATTTTCAAGATTTGCAACAATTAGGGGTTCCTGAAACCTTCTGGGTACAAACCTTACTCGCTGCGCTAGCTATGATTTGTTTACCACGACAGTTTCATGTTGCCGTAGTCGAATTACGTGATGAAAAACATATTCGTGGGGCTAGACGCTGGTTTGCAGCTTATTTAATTTTAACAATTATGGCGATTATTCCTATCGCCAGTTGGGCCTTACACTCCCTCCCTGATACATTAGGTACACCTGATATTGCGGTATTGGCGCTGCCTCTAAGTTATCAGCAAGATTGGTTGGCATTACTCGCTTTTTTAGGTGGTTTCTCTGCTTCAACAGGTATGTTACTGGTTGCCTCAGTCGCACTTTCTATCATGCTCAGTAATGATTTAATTATGCCTGCTTTATGGCACTTTAAGATTATCTCTCGACATGATCAACAATTACCCAAAGTACTCAAACTGACTCGAAGAATTAGTATTATCAGTGTGATGTTACTGGGTTTTTTATTCTTCCACTTTTTTAATGACATTAATCAATTATCAGTATTTGGTCTATTGGCTTTTAGCGCAGTTGCGCAATTTTCGCCAGCACTCATTGGTGGTTTATATTGGCGTGGTGCAAGCCGTCAAGGTGTCTACGTTGGTCTGATCGTAGGCTTCATCATGTGGAGCTACACACTGCTCTTTCCTACTTTGTTACGTAGTCTCCCAGAACAATATCAAGCGTTCGCACAACATTTACTATTGTTTGGACCTTTCGATATTAATAGCTTACGTCCAGAAGCTTTGCTTGGTTTTGAATCTTTTGCACCATTGACCCATGGTGTCATGTGGTCTTTGGGACTGAATATTATTTGCTATATTTGGGGTTCTCGTTTGTACCGCCCAAGTGTTGCGGAACAGATTCAGGCTGAAAGCTTTTTCTACTATGAAAGCAAACCGTTACCCTCTACCCAGACAAACCTTGATTTAACCGATTTACCCCAAAATGCAGCACGGCTCAAAGTTGGCGATTTATTGGCGCTGGCTAAACGTATTACAGGTGATCGCCCTACGACTCAAGCATTCCAGCAATTTTGTGAACAAAATCATGTCGTACTCAATGAAAATCATGTAGCAAATGGCATGTGGTGGCGCTTCACTGAACAATACTTGGCAGGCATTATTGGTGCTGCATCAGCACGTACTTTACTCACCACCGCCATGATCAATAATGGATTAGCACTGGGGCAAGTCGCGAATATTCTCGATCAAGCTTCACAATGGCAACGCTTTAACCAAAATCTTTTGATGACCATGATCGACCACATGACTCAAGGGGTAAGTGTTGTTGATAAAAATATGTGTCTGGTAGCATGGAACAATCAATATCTTACCTTATTCGATTATCCTAAAGACCTTGTTTATGTAGGATGCCCAATCGCGGATTTAATCCGTTATAACGCAGAACGGGGTGAATGTGGACCTGGGCCTGTGGAAGAGCATGTCCGTAAACGAATTCACTGGATGAAAGTTGGCAGCGCCCATGAATTTGAACGGATTCGTAAAGATGGCTTGGTCATTCAAATGCGCGGTAATCCTATTGAGGGTGGAGGATTCGTCACCACCTTCGCCGATATTACTGCGTTCCGCGAAAATGAAGCGATTCTTGAAGAAAGAGTGAGTGATCGAACTCAACAGCTTGCAAATGCACTAGCTGAACAGCAACTTGCCCGTGAACAAGCCGATAAAGCCAATCAATCTAAAAGTCGATTTTTAGCAGCGGCCAGTCACGATTTGCTGCAACCGATGCATGCAGCACGTTTGTTCAGTACGGCATTGGAACAGAGTGTCAGCTCAACTGAAGATCAACAAACCTTACAACAACTTGATCGCGCACTGTATGGTGCTGAAAGCATGCTCTCTGCCCTACTCGATATTGCCCGTTTAGAAGGTGGAACCATCCAACCAAAACGCCAAGCGTATTCATTACATGACTTATTGAGTGATCTTGAACTTCAATTCAAGTCAATTGCAGCGCAGCGTAATATTCAACTGTCTGTACACGATACTCAATTCTGGGTTGATACCGACCCACAATGGATGCGACGAATTATTCAAAATTTCGTTAGTAATGCATTGCGTTATACAGCACAAGGTCGTGTCGTTGTTGGTGTATTACGTTCTGCACAAAGACCAAACCATATTCGAATCGGTGTTTGGGATACAGGACCTGGCATCAATGAACAACAACGGGTGAAATTATTCCAAGAATTTGAGCGTTGCGGGCATACCTCCCCTTGGGGTGAACAAGGACTTGGGCTTGGTCTCGCGATTGTTCAACGTATGACCAGCCTGCTGGATTTCCCAGTGCATGTCTACTCAGAATTAGGTAAAGGTTCTTGCTTTATGATCGAAGTACCGCTCGCCGAAGCACCAAAAATTCAAGCGACTACATCGCATGTGACCGCACTGCAACATACTGCATATAAAGTGCTTTGTTTAGACAATGATGAAACTATTTTACAAGGTATGCGGACTTTATTAAGCAAATGGGGCTATCAAATTTTTACCGCGACTGAACCGTCGGAAGCACTAAAACTAATTGAACAAGAAGATATTCAAGTGTGGTTAATCGATCAGCATTTAAATCATGATCAACGGGGATTAGATTTTATTGAACAATATCGCCCTGCACACATTCCAGTCGCATTAATTACAGCAGATTCTGATCCTGAGTTGCCTCAATATTTGAAACAGCAAAATATTGTTCTATTGAAAAAACCGCTCAAACCTGCGGGTTTACGTGCGTGGCTTTCTGCTTTAAAAATTATGCCAATGAGCTAAATGGCAAAATATTTTGAAACATAGGCAAAAACCATCAAAAAAAGCGCATTAAAATGACAATAAATTGACCAAAATGCTCAAAAATTTATTGGCTATGGCAAAAACGTTCACTTACATTAGTGAACGTTTGTACACTTACTTACAATTAATTAAGATATTGTTTTTGTTAATAAATATTACCATAAAAACTACATATACAACTTTAGTCGTATTCTACTTGCATCCATAAACAGGCAAAAATTGATCAACTTGATAGAAGCCATTTTTCATGCGTTTAGGTTTCTAGCAAAACTATCACAAAGGACATTGATCATGAATAGTAGTCACCTCACCTCTGAGCATACCTCACAACAATTTTACCGCCAATACAGTGCCAACGCCTTATTACCAGAGCTCAACTGGCAGAATATTTTTGTACAGAGCAACTTGGATGATACTCATCTAAAAGCATTGAATACACTTTATCAAGCAGCCGTCCCCCTTGCCCTCAATGTATTCCATGAGCTGAATTTTGATGTATTTGCACCAGCAGCTTATCAGCCACAGGGTCTAGGGCTATTTGAAAAGCTAGCGTTACAAGAACAAAAATTCTTGGATGTATTAGAAACAGAATCCGCTCATTTGGATCATGAAACTCGTCATCAAATGTGGAGTATGCTACTTCGTGGTGGTGCCGTGTTGGTCTTTAAAGCATGGTTAGGTCATGTCAAAGATGGCGAAAATCAACTGGATAAAAGTCAGTTCGATGAACTATCAGATTTATTATTTATTAAAACTCGCCCAGAGCAATTAGCACAACGTTTAAACGTAGATGCGAATGCAGAACTGACACACATTTTTTTGATGCACGAAAATGATGTTTTTCTTGATCATTTTAATAGCCTTGAAACAGCAGCTTTATTTGTAGATTTAGGTGTTTATGATGCTGCATTTTTAAGTTTACGTGATGATCGCGTCGCCGAATATCTCATCGCAAAAAACTATGTAACTCAAGAACAAATTGATGATTTGCAGTGCGCACTAAATCCATTGTACTGCGATAGCTTAATGCCAAAACAGGATTGTTTGGCTTAAGGTCGGATAAAACAAGGTGGAATTCCCACCTTGTTTTTATTGTCTACTAGAACTTCATGCTCATCCGCATCCAGTAGTTGCGTCCAATATTATTAAACTGCTCACTGGACGCATAACCAAACGTAGACGCACCCGCTTTATTTAAGTGCTCTGTATAAGCCTTGTCTAAAAGGTTATCAATTCCGACTGAAACATCGACTGCATCAGTTAGCTTATAAGTTCCATTTACAGCTAGGGTATCGAATGCTTTACTTTCATTCATGTCATAACCGACCACATTACCCTCATTCAAACTGATACGATTTTGTTTTGCAACAGCACGCCACAATAGACCTAAGCTATATTTTTCATCAACATAGCGTAAATTTAGTCGACCCTCTAAAGGTGCAATTTGCGGTAATGCGCGATGATCCGATGTATTTTCTCCCCAAACGTACATAGTTGAAAGATCCGCTTGGAAATGATCAGTGAATTGATAACCCACCCCAGCCTCTGCCCCAGCAATTGTGGCATCTACATTACGCGCAAGTGGTTTTCTTTTATCTGGTGTATTGTATTCAAGTAGGATGAAATCTTTGATTAATCCAGCATAAACTGATGCCCAAGCACTCCATGCACCATGCTCTGCTTGCAAACCGAGATCCAATTGTGCAGTGCGTTCATTGTTCAGATTGTCTAGATTATCCACCATTTTATATGTGGTTTTACCCATCATATCTGTGGAACCTACACCATGATCTGTCGTGGTGCTATACAACTCCCAAAAGTCAGGTGTACGTTCCACATATCCCAAACCTAGATAAGTCTTTAAACCATGTTCTGGGAGACTCTTTTCCAAGCGTACAAAACCACTTGGTACAGTATCTTTACGATTTTTCGCATTTTGCAGATTGTCTATTTTGACTTGATCGACTCGCGCTCCTGCTACGACTTTTTGATCTTGATCAATCGCATAAGTCCACTCACTAAATGCACCATGAGATTGAAATTTCAAATCTTCCGCATAAGGCATGTTCATCTTCGGCATGGCATACATCACCATATCACCACCATGCTTATTCTGCTGCGTATCTACACCTGAAATGACGCTAAATTTATCCCAATCTGTCGTTACAGCTAAACGGGTATTTAAAGTACGACGATCAACCCGCATCGACATTTTATTTGGCACAGTCATATTCATTCCGTGCATATTCATGGTCGTCATTGGCGGCGTACGTAAGCTAAAATTATCCATGATATGATCGTTATAGCTGTAGTCCACTTGGGCTTCAACTTTCTTGATCACCTCTGTAATATTTTTCTGTTCAGCGTGTAGACCAAGGCTTTCTCGTTTAAATTGCGAACCATCCATGCTACGACCAGCGTAGGCAGCCTCACCATCACCTTTACCTGCACGCAATTCTAACCAAGAATCATCTGTTGGCTTCCAACCCAATGCCAAGTCAGTATTCCAGCGCTCCCAATTTGAATGAATGCTTTTATCGTTGCCATCTTTATAATCATCTGCAACAGAACGATTAGCATTTAAACGAGCATATTTGGTTTCATCGCCAATTGCCGCTTCAATATTATGATCTAGACGACCATATGAACCCATCAAAACGCTGGCTTGGCCACGATAAGGCTGATCTTTGCTGAGATTTTCAGGTTGACGCTGAAAAATCACCGTTGCAGCCGAACCAGGTGTTGCATACTGAACAGTTTGCGGCCCTTTAATCACCGTAATTTTATCGAAGCTTTCTGGCTGAATATAAGAAGTTGGTGCATCCATACGATTCGGGCACGCACCTAAATTTTCACTACCATCAACCAACGTTTTAATCCGTGAACCAAACATGCCACGGAACGTCACATCACCATTCGTTCCACCATTTTTAATGGCACTAAATCCCATAATATTTTGTAAATAGTCTGCACCGTCCGTTGCAGGAATAGGTTGAATTGCTTGCTTAGGATCAGCGTGAATAATCAATCCATTTGCATCATTTGGCTGCTGTGCTGTAACGACAATAGGTGCTAATACAACAGGGGTTTTATCGGACTGGACATCCATATTTGCCCATAATAATGTGCTATTTGAGGCAGCAAGAATCGCAACCGTAAGGGGCTGTAATAAAAATTTAGTTTGAGCCATGATTGGTCTCTCTTAAAACATAAGTAAAACTAGGCTAGAGTTTTGAAAACCCTAATGAAATTGACGTTTTAATTTATGCAAAGAGTGGCGGTGCTCGCCCTTGAGGCAATAAGAATAGCCGTTGCAGTGCAAAATAAACATGCTTAAATGCCTGTTGATACGCGACTAAACGGATTTGGATTCGAACTAAAACCTCTTTCACGCCGAATTCAGGCGGTAATACCAAATTGGCATACACCGTACAGTATTGACACTGGTGATTTGGATCGTGATGATCATGTTTCGACATCAAGCTTTGATGTTGTTCAAGCTGATGTGAATGATGACGCATATTGTGCGATACAGACTGCTGTTCAGCTTTTAATTTAGGCAACAATAACGCTTGGGTAATCGTTTCACAGACAGGTGCAATCTGATATTGCTTCGGCAGCAGTGGCTGCAAAAACACCGCAATCTGTAAACAGACTGCGGTGAATGCAAGCATTAAACCACTACGAAACAATAAGGGCACTTTTAATAACCGAAAAACATTTGTTAACGTTTAACCGCAACTTTTTCTTTATCGCGTTGACGTACAACTTTTTCAACTTTCTCACGTGCACGCTGACGTTTCAATGGTGATAAATAGTCTACAAACAGTTTTCCATTTAAGTGATCCATTTCATGTTGGATACAAACTGCGAGAAGTTCGTCAGCTTCTAACTCAAATGCTTGACCATCAAGGTTAATTGCCTCGATTTTTACACGTGACGGACGCGCAACTTTGTCGTATATTTGAGGCACAGAGAGACAGCCTTCTTCGTACGGCTGAGTCTCTTGAGTCAGTGGAGTAACTTTGGGGTTGATGAACACCATCGGTTGATTTTTCTCTTCAGAAAGGTCCATGACAATAAGCTGAATATGATGATCAACCTGAGTTGCCGCTAAACCTATACCCGGTGCCTCGTACATGGTTTCTAACATATCTGCTGCAAGCTGACGAATATCATCAGTGACTTCTTCGACTGGCTTAGCAATGGTACGAAGACGGGGATCAGGAAAACTTAAAATAGGTAATAAGGCCATACCGTTCCTCATTTATGCCATTGATCAGGAAACCAACTGAAGGGAATGCTTGATCAAAAAATTGTGTGTAAAGTCGTTATTATAACGCAACTACACAGATAATTTTTAGGAATTATGATAATGAAAAAGGTTTTAGACGGCATACCATCATTTCATGCCTTGGGGTTAAAAAAACAACTGATTGCTGCTGCAATTTGTGCAGGATTAGGCATGAGCATAAACCTTACTCATGCAGCAAGCCCTAACGCAAACCCACCATCCTTAAAAGCGGGTGCACCACATGTCTATGTGGTGAAAAAAGGCGATACACTTTGGGATATTTCAGGCAAATTTTTAAGCAAGCCTTGGCGCTGGCCTGAAATTTGGGCAAGCAATAAACATGTCAAGAATCCACATTGGATTTATCCTGGTGATCGCTTGCTACTTTGTAGTTTGAACGGTAAGCCACTGATTGGTAAAGATGAAGGTGATGGTTGTGACGGTATCATTCGTCGTTACTCTGGCAATACTTCTACTTTACGTCCAAAAGTTCGTATTGAAGCTTTGAACAATAGCGTCCCTGTTATTCCATTAGCTGATATTCAACAATGGTTAGAACGAACTTCTGTACTTCCAGCGAGTGCGATTGCAAATACCCCATATGTCTTGGGTACAGCGGATAATCGTGTACTTGCAGGCAAAGGTCAGATCATCTATGTACGTGGTCAAGGTATCGAAAATGGTCAACGTTATGGCGTATACCGTGAAGGTGAACCATATATCGTGCTTGATGAAACAGGGAAGAAACAAAATCTAGGTGTTGAGCTCACGCAAGTCGCTTCGGGTGTTGCGATTACCAATGAAAATGACATTACAACCTTTGAATTAACCGATAGTTATAATGGTGAAGTACGTCGTGGTGATCGTGTTATGCTTGAACAAGATGCCATGTTACCTACTTTATTCTACCCAACTGAACCAAATCAGGTGAAAGATGGCGGTAAAGTCATCCGTGTCATGGGGTCTATAGGTACAGCTGCGAAAAATGGTGTCGTCACTGTTGACCGTGGTACAGCAGATGGCATTGACATCGGACAAGTTTTTAGTACGTACCAAAATGGCGAAACTGTTCGTGATCCAAAGACCAAAGAAAGTATAAAGTTACCAGGTCAATATGTTGGTAGTATTATGATTTTCAAAAGTTTTGATCGCATCAGCTACGGCTATGTTTTAGAGAGTGAGTTACCAATTAAAATTGGTTCAAATATCAAGCCGCCTCGTCTTGATAACTAATCTCTAATTAGAAATGTTGAATCAGCTATCGCCCCATCATTATCATACTGTGTTAGTGTGGTACTTGGTTCAACACTCGCTTTCTAGTTTTCAAAAAATTCGAAACTATTTCGGTAATTGTGCGGAAGCAGTCCAAACACATCGACTTTCTGAATGGCAACAGCTCGGTTTACACAAAAATCATTTAAAACGTCTAGAAGAATTCCAAACCCCACACGGAAAGCAGCAATTTGACCATATGGTTCAATTGATTTGTAAGCACACCGATTTTATTTTAACCCCTGAAGATATCGACTACCCTACTCAACTTTTACCTTATTCTGATCACCCTCCTATTTTATTTGGTCAAGGCCAGCTACAAGCATTATTACAGCCCCAGATTGCTATGGTTGGAAGTCGAAAGCCGAGTCCTCATGGACGACAAGTTGCCTATGATTTTGCGTATTATTTAAGTGAAAAAGGATTTTACATCAGCAGCGGTTTAGCCCACGGAATTGATGAAGCGGCTCATCGTGGCGGTTTAGCCCATCATCGGACAATCGCGGTGACTGGAACAGGTTTAGACACAGTTTATCCATCGCAAAATAGCAAACTAGCCCAAGAAATTATTCAAACAGGCGCTCTTGTCACTGAGTTTCTTCCGACTACCCTACCTTTACAGCAGCATTTTCCACGCCGTAATCGCATCGTTAGTGGTTTAAGTCTTGGTGTTTTGGTTGTAGAAGCCGCTTTGAAAAGTGGTTCACTGATCACAGCAAATGAAGCAGCCAATCAAGGGAAAATGGTATTTGCCATTCCTGGACATATTTACAGTGAGTATCATAAAGGCTGTCATCAATTAATTCGTGAAGGTGCAACTTTAGTTGATCATCCAGAACAAATTATTGAAGATCTAGCCTTACCTACACAATGGCAAGTACAACAACAAATTCCAGAAGAACCTGTAATCATCACACCAAGCTTACCAACACATTTGATTGCTCTTTATCAAAGTCTCGACTGGGTTGGACAAGACTTGGATGAACTTGCTCAACGTCATCCAATTCCGATCGCAGAACTTACAGCTCAATTGATGGAATTAGAATTACTCGGTTTCTGTATACAACAGGGCGGTCGCTATTTACGTTGTCGTCCAATTCATTAAAATAACCCTATCTTTGTCGCTAAATATAATCCCATGATTACCTCATCAATTTTGGAAGCAGCACAGCTTTTGAAGCAAGGACAAGTTCTTGCTTATCCAACAGAAGCTGTTTGGGGCTTAGGCTGCGATCCATTCAATCAACAAGCTTTTCAAAACATTCTTGAGCTAAAACATCGCCCAATTGAAAAAGGAGTCATTTTATTAGCAGGTCACTTAGGGCAAGTTGAGCATTTGTTACAAAGCTTAGCCCCAAAGATACGTAAGCAAGTGATTGATAGTTGGACGGATCGTGTAGCAACTGAAAGAGCAACTACGTGGTTACTTCCCGCTGATGAGCACATTCCTATTTGGATTAAAGGTCAACATCCATTGGTTGCTGTACGTGTAACCACCCATCCTTTGTGCGTCGAACTTTGTAATGCCTTTGGCGGCTTTATTGTATCGACCAGTGCCAATCCCGCTGGACTAAACCCAGCACAAAATTTAGAACAAGCTCAAGGTTATTTTGGTGCATCCCTGAATTATTTGGAGGGTGATTTAGGACTTAGCCAAGAACCTAGTCGAATTCTCAACGCATTAACAGGTGAAGTAATTCGCGCTTGATTATGTAAATAGTGAATAAAAAAAAGCTCAGTTATATAGGGATAACTGAGCATAAAAAGGATGTGTATAATCACATCCAGAGGGTCTGCAAATTGGTTGAGTATATTCATCATTAAAAATGAATCTAGCTACTCTGAAAGCTATTATGGATCAATGATTTGATTTATACAAATATATTATTTCTCTAACAAAAAATGTGAAAAGCGTACCATTTTTGTCAGTTTTAAAATTTCAATAAAATTATATTTCTATTTTTATTGAAATTTTTTTGGTCACAGACTTGATAAATATCTAAAATATATTTGAAAATCATATAGAAATAATCTTCATTAAATAAAAATTTTGATGTGTTTGTCGCTATTTCAACCAATTTTATACGATCATTTCATATTTAAGTGGCGCTTTAAATCAATTCTTCAGGTGCTTTTTCCGTTTTCTTTTGCGCTAAAATGATACCGACCAAAATCGTCACACCGCCTAAGGTATGGTAGATCGTCCAATGCTCAGATAGCCATACACTTGCAATAATTGCAGTAAATACAGGCATCAAATTCATAAAAATACTAGTACGGTTTGGACCAATGCTTTGTACAGCAATCATCCATAATAAAGGTGCGATTAACGATGGAAAAATACCTGCATACAATACACTTGCTACATTATCTACATTAATTGCATCTAAGCCCAACCAAAGTAGAAATGGAAGATGGTATAGCAACGCAAAAGCGATTTGGATATAGAGACTGGTCATCAATGGCAATTGTACTTGCCATTTTTTTAGAAAGACGCCATAAAATGCATAAAAACCTACAGCCAAGACCATAACAGCATCTCCCCAATGACCTCCTTGATCAAATAAGCGAGAGAAATGCCCTTGGCTCATTACATAAAGTAGGCCGAAAAATGATAGGAAACTGCCAAAAATCGCAAATCGATTTGGCTTATCTTTTAAAATAATATAAGAGATAAAAATGGTAAAAACTGGAACAAAGGCATTTACAATACCCATATTTGTTGCAGTGGTATAATGTGCTGCTGTATAAGAAAGGCCTTGATATAAAACCATTCCAAAAGCGCTTAGAACTGCTAATTTAGGAATATATGGGCGAATCAAAGCTCGCTGTTTCCATACTTTGGGCAACATAAATGGTGTCAAAATGAGAAAGGCAACAAACCAGCGATAAAAACTAATACTGACGGGTGAAATATAGTCCGCAACATAACGAGTCACTGCAATATTTAACGACCAAATTAAGACTGCTATCAATGGCAGTACAAATGCCCATTTTTGGTATCTACTTAACTGAGTCATCAGCCATCTCACAATATTTCTAGATTAGGATTATTCTGAAAGATGTCTAAAATAATTGAAATATCGTATTTCAGATATTTATACCGCTATGTCGACATCAAATCTAAAAGCAGATCCAAATTTACAACTTGAGACTTATACGCTTGATCACTTCAATAAAAATATCTTAATTTATGCTGTAATCAGCTTTATTACCTCCGTCTATATCCATCTTTTCACCTTAGCAAAAGGTTTGAACAATCCTAAAGTCACTTGTGAAAATTAAATGAGAACCCTGAATGAAGTATGATGAGACTGAAAAATTATCTTTTTTAAATGGTATCGAAGTACATGAATTTCTTTATCAGAAAGATGATATTGTCAGCCCTCATTCTTCACTTTGGGGGGATTTTAACTTCAGTCTCAATGGCACTTTAGAATTTGATATTGAAGGAAAATATTATTTATCACCGCCAAGCTATGGGCTATGGCTACCACCACGGACTGCACACCAATCACTGCCTGTTGAACATGAAATTCATTATATTTGCATCCGACTTCATCCTCGTTTCGGAGATGCATTAGGCGATGTCTGCCGCTGTTTTAGTATTCAACCTTTTTTTCGCTCTTTGGTCATTCAAATTCTAGAGCAACAAAAGCAAAATCTTGCGCCTGAATATCTTGAACATTTATTACAAGTGTTATTCGATCAACTAAAGCAAGCCCCAGCATATACACATTATTTACCGCAAAGCACGCATCCAACCTTAGCTCCGATCCTCGATCAACTTGCGAATCCTGAATTATTTCATATGAGCCTACAACAAGTATTGTATAACTTTACGGTCAGTGAGCGCCATGTGTTACGGCTGAGCCAACAAGAATTGCAACTCTCTCTGTCAGAATGGCGCAATCGAGCCAAAATTATTTTTGCAATCAATCAAATTCGTCAAGGCACGACCATTAAACAATTGGCATATACTTTAGGTTATCACCATAGCTCTAGCTTTATTGAATTCTTCAAGCGCTATACAGGACAAACCCCTATTCAACTCAAAAATGCCTAGATATAAATCCAAGATGTGCTTTTGCTCATAATTTGTATGGATTCATATCAAGAGGATTGCACTGTACGAAATTAGCAGTTAAAACAAACAAGTCTTGTCACAACAACATTAGGACGTATTCCATGAGCCAGTCGGTTTATCACATTCCAGTTAAAGATATTAAAGGTCAAGACGTTGATCTTGATCAATATCAGGGTAAAGTTCTACTAATTGTTAACGTAGCCTCAAAATGTGGCTTAACACCACAGTACGAAGGCCTAGAAAAACTTTATCAAGCGAAAAAAAATCAGGGCTTAGAAATTTTAGGCTTCCCTGCAAATAACTTCTTAGAGCAAGAACCAGGGACAAATGATGAAATCGAACAATTCTGTTCACTCAACTATGACGTCCACTTCCCTTTATTTGCAAAAATCTCTGTTGCAGGTGAAGACAAACATCCTTTATATCAAACACTCACACAAGCAATTCCAGAACGTATTGGTGAAGGACCTTGGTGGAAAGACCTCGTTGATTATGGCTTAACACCAAACAATCCACCTGAAGTACTATGGAATTTTGAGAAATTCTTAGTCAATAAAAATGGGGAAATCGTAGCGCGTTTTGCACCTGACATTACCGCAGATGATGAACGTATCGTCAGTGCGATTGAAGCTGAATTAGCAAAATAAAATAAAAAATTAATAAAGAGAATGGTTTAACTATTCTCTTTATTAAAATAAATATTATAATTTTTTTACTTTAATTTTAATATTTACATAAATGTTGGAACGGCATGTCTAAATTTCTTAATACAAGTGCAACTAATTTTTATCTAGAAGAATTAATTAAAAATGCAAAAGAACGCCTTATCCTAATTAGCCCTTTTTTAAAACTAAATGATCGTATAAAGGAACTTCTTGAAGATAAAAATCGTCTTAAAATTGATATTCGTATAATTTATGGCAAAAGTGATTTACATCCTGATGAAATCAAATGGATGCAAAAACTTGATTATGTAAGGGTGAGCTTCTGTAAGAACCTTCATGCTAAATGTTACATCAATGAATCAACTTGTATAATTTCCAGTCTAAACTTATATGAGTTTAGCCAAGTGAATAATAATGAGATGGGAATTTTGATTGAAAAAGATCATGATGAATTAGTGTTCAAAGATGCTTATGAAGAAGCCCAACGCATTATTCGAATCAGCGATGAAGTTAGAATTTCTCTTGATGAGGTGAAAGATACAGAAATAAGCCAAGAAAATAGTGAACAAGATGATTTTAGCAAATTAACAACTTCAAAACTTGCTGCCAAACATAAACTGAAAACAAATGAGCTTTTAGAAAAATTTGTAGCTAAAGGCTTTCTCATGATTAATGATAAAGGTAGGCACCAATTAACAGATGAAGGGAAAAATGTTGGTGGTGAATTTAAATTTAATAGCTACGGTGGTTATTTCCTCTGGCTTGCTGATATGAGTATTTAAATTCTTGAGCTCAAGTATCTTTATTAGAAATACTTGAGCTTTTAGAGAATAAGAATACTTATTACATGATCTTAGCAATATTAAATCTCATAACTCATTTTGATGGGTTGTATCTGATACGATGGCATAGAAACTGAAGTATTAGCTTTCTGCTTGCTTAGATTTGGAAAATCATGCCCGATTTGATTCATTTGTTTATACTTTTCGAGCTCAGCATTTATCAAACTGACCCGTTGTTTTAAAATGTATCAATAAAAAAAGCCACCTTTCGGTGGCTTTCTCAATCTTAAATCTGCAATTACATTGCACGATTCTTGATTTTACGGATGGTTTCAAGCTGAGCCGCAGTTTCTGCAAGCGCAGCAAGAGCAGCAGCCGAGTCCAAATCACTCTTTT
Organism: Acinetobacter sp. SwsAc4; assembly: GCF_013391535.1. NCBI lineage: Bacteria > Pseudomonadati > Pseudomonadota > Gammaproteobacteria > Moraxellales > Moraxellaceae > Acinetobacter > Acinetobacter sp. SwsAc4. Next base: position 60,498 of record NZ_JACAXC010000011.1, on the reverse strand, counting down.
GATTTGCTAACAATTGTTCAGCTTGTTTACGAGCTTCCATAATTGCAGCTTCATCTAAGTTGTCAGCACGGATTGCAGTATCTGCAAGCACCGTAACAACATGAGGTTGAACTTCTAACACACCGCCTGATACATACACGATTTCTTCTGTACCATTTTCCAACTGAACACGGATCGGTCCAGGTTGGAGTAAAGTTACAAGTGGCGCATGCCCTGGTAAAATACCTAGCTCACCACCCGCACCTTTTGCGATTAACATCGTAACTTGTCCAGAGTAAATAGACTCTTTAACACTTACGACATCACATTGCATAGTCGCCATGAGATGATCTCCTTAAATTAGAGTTTCTCAGCTTTAGCAATCACTTCGTCAATACCACCCACCATATAGAACGCTTGTTCTGGGATGTGATCGTATTCACCAGCTAATAGACCTTTAAAGCCACGAATCGTTTCTTTAAGTGGTACTAATTTACCAGGAGCACCAGTAAATACTTCAGCTACGTGGAATGGTTGAGAGAAGAAACGTTGGATTTTACGCGCACGGTAAACAACCAATTTATCTTCTTCTGCTAACTCATCCATACCCAAGATTGCGATGATGTCTTTAAGCTCTTTATAACGTTGCAATACGTTCTGTACAGAACGCGCAATTTCATAATGCTCAGTACCAACAACCAATGGATCTAACTGACGTGAAGTTGAGTCAAGTGGATCGATCGCTGGGTAAATACCAGAAGATGCGATGTCACGGCTCAATACTACTGTTGCATCTAAGTGAGCAAACGTAGTTGCAGGTGATGGGTCAGTCAAGTCATCCGCAGGTACGTATACAGCTTGGATCGATGTGATCGAACCAGACTTAGTAGACGTAATACGCTCTTGAAGAACACCCATTTCTTCTGCAAGTGTCGGTTGGTAACCTACCGCAGATGGCATACGACCTAACAATGCTGATACTTCAGTACCCGCAAGTGTATAACGGTAGATGTTGTCGACGAATAATAATACGTCACGACCTTTACCATTTTCGTCTTTTTCATCACGGAAGTATTCAGCCATAGTCAAACCAGTTAACGCTACGCGTAAACGGTTACCTGGTGGCTCGTTCATCTGACCGTAGACCATTGCTACTTTGTCAAGAACGTTAGAATCTTTCATTTCGTGATAGAAGTCGTTACCTTCACGAGTACGCTCACCAACACCAGCAAACACAGATAAACCTGAGTGTGCTTTCGCGATGTTGTTGATCAACTCCATCATGTTTACAGTTTTACCAACACCGGCACCACCGAACAGACCAACTTTACCACCTTTCGCGAACGGGCAAAGTAAGTCAATGACTTTAATACCAGTTTCTAAAAGATCAGTAGAAGCTGCTTGTTCAGCATAAGAAGGTGCTTGACGGTGAATCGGCAAACGTTCTTCAGTCGCTACAGGACCTGCTTCATCGATAGGGCGACCCAATACGTCCATGATACGACCAAGCGTAGCAGGACCCACTGGAACAGAAATCGGTGCATTTGTGCTAGTTACATTAAGGCCACGTTTAAGACCTTCTGTAGAACCCATTGCGATGGTACGAACAACACCATCACCAAGCTGTTGCTGAACTTCTAAAGTAGTTTCAGTACCGTCAACTTGGAGAGCGTCATAGATCTTAGGAACGCTATTGCGCTCAAACTCGACGTCGATAACCGCGCCGATGATCTGAATGATACGACCGCTACTCATTGCTGTCTCCTCAATTCAAACTTAATAATGTTAAACGGCAGCGGCACCGCCAACGATCTCGGAAATTTCCTGAGTAATCGCGGCTTGACGCAGCTTGTTGTAAATGAGTTGTAGGTCTTTAATCAATTGGCCTGCGTTGTCTGTCGCTGCTTTCATTGCGACCATACGAGCAGACTGCTCACATGCAACGTTTTCAATCACACCTTGATAAACCATAGACTCGATGTAGCGAACCAACAAACCATTTAACAATTCTTCTGCTTCTGGTTCGTAGATATAGTCCCAACCATAAGTACGGTTGAGATCATCGCCTGCTTGCGCTGGTGCTAAAGGAACAAGTTGTTCTACTTTAGGCTGTTGAGTCATTGCATTGACAAAACCATTTGAAACGAGGTAGATACGATCTAATTCGCCTTTATCAAATGCATCAAGCATAACTTGTACAGAGCCAGTTAACTGTTCCAAACTCGGCGCATCGCCAAGTTGGGTCGTTGCACCAAGCACTTTACCGCCGTAATTCTTAAAAAACGAAACCGCTTTTTGACCAATCAAAGCAAATTCAACTTCAATTGACTGCTGTTGTTGTGCTTTGACATGCTGCACAACTTTCTTGAACAAGTTAATGTTCAAGCCACCCGCCAAGCCACGATCTGAAGACACTACGATATAGCCAACACGCTTAACTGGGCGGTCAACCATATAACGGTGTTTGTATTCAGGGTTTGCTTGAACTAAGTGAGCAATTACACGGCGCATATTATCGGCATACGGACGGCCCTGAGCCATGCGCTCTTGCGCACGACGCATTTTAGAAGCAGCTACCATTTGCATCGCGCGAGTAATCTTTTGCGTGCTCTTGATACTAGCTACTTTGGCGCGAATTTCTTTTAAATTTGCCATACGCTTAACCTAGTATTCGAAAGCCCTTTCGAGCTTTCGAAGGTTGATCCGTGAACCAAACTTAACTAAAGGTAAACTTAGTAAGTTTGAGTCGCTTTGAAGCTCTCAATACCTGATTTGATTGCTGCTTCGATGTCTTTGTTATAATCACCAGTTTCATCGATCTGTTGCATTAACGCAGCTTTTTCTGAACGGAAGTAAGCAATTAACGCAGCATCAAAGTCTACGATTTTCTTCACTTCAACGTCAGCCATATAGCCTTCGTTAGATGCATAAACAGATACAGCTTGGTCAGCAATTGAGTAAGGAGCATATTGTTTCTGCTTCATTAACTCAGTTACACGTTGACCATGCTCAAGTTGCTTACGCGTTGCTTCATCAAGATCAGAAGCAAACTGAGCAAACGCAGCCAATTCACGGTATTGTGCTAGAGCAGTACGGATACCACCAGACAATTTTTTGATGATCTTAGTTTGAGCAGAACCACCAACACGCGATACCGAGATACCCGCGTTCACAGCAGGACGAATACCTGCGTTGAATAATGATGTTTCTAAGAAGATCTGACCGTCAGTAATCGAAATTACGTTGGTTGGTACGAATGCAGATACGTCACCCGCTTGAGTTTCAATGATCGGTAACGCAGTTAAAGAACCAGTTTGACCCGTTACTGCACCGTTCGTGAACTTCTCAACATAGTCAGCTGAAACGCGCGAAGCACGCTCAAGAAGACGTGAGTGAAGATAGAATACGTCACCTGGATACGCTTCACGACCTGGTGGACGACGTAATAACAATGAAATTTGACGGTAAGCAACAGCTTGCTTAGACAAATCATCATAAATAATTAACGCATCTTCACCGCGGTCACGGAAGTATTCACCCATTGTACAGCCTGAGTACGGAGCTAAATACTGCATAGCTGCAGGATCAGCTGCCGCAGCTGCGACAACAGTTGTATACGCCATAGCGCCAGTTTCTTCTAGCTTACGTACAACGTTTGCAATTGTTGATTGTTTTTGACCAATCGCAACGTATACACATTTAATGCCAGAGTTTTTCTGAGCGATGATCGCATCGATCGCCATTGCTGTTTTACCAGTTTGACGGTCACCAATAATCAACTCACGCTGACCACGACCTACAGGGATCATGGTATCAACTGATTTATAACCAGTTTGAACAGGTTCGTCGACTGATTGACGCCAAATTACGCCTGGTGCTACTTTTTCAACAGCATCAGTTAATTTTGCATCAATTGGGCCTTTACCATCAATTGGGTTACCTAAAGCGTCTACGACACGGCCAAGAAGTTCAGGACCAACCGGAACTTCTAATACACGACCTGTACAACGCGCTTTTTGACCTTCTTGCAGGCTTAGGTAGTTACCTAAAACAACGGCACCCACTGAATCCTGTTCTAGGTTCAGTGCCATACCAAATAAGCCGCCGTCGAATTCGATCATTTCACCGTACATTGCATCCGCAAGACCGTGAATACGCACGATACCGTCAGATACCATGACGATGGTACCTTCATTCTTCGCGGTCGCGCTGGTGTCCAGATCGCCGATACGCTGTTTAATGAGCGCACTGATCTCGGATGGATTCAGTTGTTGCATTGCGCTATTCCTCAATCTTTTTTAAGTTCAGTCTTTTTGCTATTACGCAAGAAGACGAGTCCGCATTTTTTCAAGCTTGTTAAGCGCAGAGTCATCTATCACTTGGTCGCCTGCATGAATCACAACACCTGCGATTAACGCTGGATTAACGCTAACAGTCACATGAACAGTTCTGTTAAAACGTTTTTCAAGCGCATGAGCTAAAATATGCTCTTGTGTCGCATCTAATGGAAAAGCAGATTCAATCTCTACTTCCAAAGTGTTGTTGTTCTGCGATTTCAGTAATTCGTATTCTGCTGCGATTTCAGGCAATAAAACTAAACGATCATTATCTGCAAGTAATGTCAAAAAGTTCGACACAGCTTGTGATTGATCTTCACCTAAAACTTTCGCAAAAAGACTTACCTGCTCCGCAGGAGTCAACTCAGGGCGATTTAAATAAGCGGAAAATGCTTCATCTTGCACCGCAGCACTGAGCAGTTGTAATGCATTTGACCAAGAGTCAGTTGCATTTTGCTCAGATGCATAAGCAAATGCTGCCTTAGCGTATGGGCGTGCCAACGTCAAGAGTTCAGCCATATTTCGCCTCGCTTAAAGTTTAGCAGCCAGCTGAGTCAGCATGGCATTATGAGCTTCTGCGTCAACTTGTTGGTTCAGAATTTTTTCTGCGCCAGCAACTGCCAAAGCAGCAACTTGTTGACGTAATTCTTCGCGAGCAGCATTGATGTCTTGATCAACAGTTTCTTTCGCCTGTTGACGAATACGCTCACCTTCAGCAGATGCTTGGGTACGCGCTTCTTCTACCAATTGTGCTGCACGACGGTTCGCTTGTTCGATCAATTGAGCCGCTTGTGCTTTTGCTGCGTCTAATTCTGCCTTAACTTGTGCTTGCGCATCAGCAAGGTCAGCTTTTGCTTTTTCAGCAGCATTTAAGCCATCAGCGATTTTACGCTGACGCTCACTAATCGCATTGATTAGTGGTGGCCAAACGAACTTCATGCAAAATGCGACAAAGAACGCAAATGCAATCGCTTGACCAATCAATGTGAGGTTGATATTCATTTCGCTATTCCTCAATATGTGGATTTAGGAATTAAGCTATTAACCTACAAATGGATTAGCGAAGATGAAGAACAAGCCAATACCAACACCGATCATAGGCACAGCATCAAGAAGACCCGCAATTAAGAACATACGAGTTTGAAGTTGTGGAGCCAATTCTGGTTGACGAGCAACAGCTTCTAAGAAGCGGCCACCTAAAAGACCGAAGCCAATCGCAGTACCTAAAGCACCAAAAGCGATCAAGATAGCAGATGCAATTGCAACTAGACCTAAAGTGAGTTCCATGAAAAATTCCTCAGAGGTTAGGTTATTACCAAATTAAACTAAAATTTAAGCCTAACCATCGATTGATAATTAGGCAATACTATTAATGCTTTTCGCTTGCCATGCTCAAGTAAACGATGGTCAGCATCATAAAGATGAATGCTTGCAACGTAATTACAAGAATGTGGAAAATAGCCCAAGGCACAGATAACGCCCATTGAATCCAGAACGGTAATAACGCGATTAAGATGAAGATTAACTCACCCGCATACATGTTACCGAACAGTCGTAGAGCCAACGAAACTGGTCGAGCAAGAAAAGTTACTAATTCCAAAATCAAGTTCACTGGAATCAATAACGCTTTTGCAACTGGGTTACTTGGGTTAAATGGGTTAAGTGCCAATTCACCGACGAAACCGCCGATCCCTTTTTCACGAATACTATAGAACAAGATCAGTGCAAATACAGACAATGACATACCAAGGGTAATGTTAGGATCTGTAGATGGAACAACCTTGAAATAAACGTGGTGAGGGTCCATACCAAACACGCTTGCACCAATCTTTTGAGCTAGAAAAGGAATCCAGTCAACAGGAATCAAGTCCATTGCGTTCATGAGGAAAATCCACACGAAGATGGTCAATGATAAAGGAGCAATTAAACGTGATTTGCCGTGGAAAGTATCACGAACACTTGAGTCCACAAACTCGATAATCATTTCGATTGCAGATTGGAATTTAGTTGGAACGCCAGCATTTGCAGCTTTCGCAACTGTCCAAAATAACAAACAGAAAATAACACCAAGTCCGATAGACCAACCCATTGAATCCAAGTGAATTGCAGTGAACCCCATCGAATGAGCTTCTTCAGCAGTCTCAGCCAACTTCCATGTACCATCAGGCATTTTGCCATAGGTCATATTGGTCAAGTGATGCTTGATATACTCGGTCGAAGTAAGGGCATGTTCTTCAGCAGCCATAAATCACACCTGGTCAATGTCAATCATTAAAAAGAAGCGAAGCGAATTCTGCGAACTGCAATAATCTCACTCACACTTCCAAAAAATCTTAAATGTGTTTTAAACTCGTTTTTGTAGACGTGACACCCAAAATGGCGCGACCCACGACATCGTTTGAACGAGGATAAATCCACAAAACAACGCAACCGGTGACAGCGGTTTAACATTGCTCAAAATTAAAATAAAACCCACGATCACGATTGCAAACTTACCCAGCATCCCTCGATACATGTTCAGCATGACTTGTTTTGATGCTCTTGCGCCTGCCGTTCTAAACGACTGCCAAGCAAAATAACAATGTGCCAACCAACATACCAAAGCCCCAAGCGCAGCACTTAGAGCAGCAGTGGTGTCTTTCATCATCCATGCAAGCAAAGCTGCAACAGGAATCATACACGCTTGTAAGAAGACCAAAGCTTTTGCTAATCGTCGGTCAATCAAGCGACTAGTTTGGCTCATTTTTTATCCACTCACAACATAACTGCTTGACAAGTTTTATTGATGATCGTTTCGAATCGCAGGCATTATAGAGTTACACCCCTGAACATGCAATCTTTTCTCGACTTAAGTCTGTTTTTTTCGTTAGCATATTTTCCGACGATAGAGTCAACTCATTTTTTATTTTTTTCATCATTTTTGAGTACTTAATACGCATTTATCAATTTTTGAAGCCAATTTTTTCCATGCAGCAACAAAATTATCTTGACCACGCATACTTTCATCAACTGGTTGGAACACGACTGGATTTAGCTTTTGATATTGACCACGACTTGCTGATGTTTCAGCCAACAAGCACATTTGTGTTTTAGGGCGACTATCTTTTAAGAATTTAATTTGAGCTACTGTGGGTGCAATATGAGGATCATCAGTCAATGCTCCAGCAAATTTCAAATTGAGTGCTCTTTCTAAATATTGATAGGCATCATGATAAGACCAATAAGGTTTTGCTTTATTGGAACTTTCATATTGCTGTGAAACCTGTAGCATTTGTTGCGAAAACTCTTTTGCATTCGCCATGTATTTGGCTTTATTTTCTGGATATTGTTGTGAACGTAAAGTTGCAATAAAGAAAGCGATTCGCACTGCATTGTTTGGCTCTAACCAGACATGACTATCTACGGTGTTTGCCAATGCAGCACCACGCAAACTACGCTGCGGTAAAATCGTCAAAATACCAGAATCTAAAAGTGCAATTGCTTTAGGGTTTTGATTAAGCAACTTATCTAAAGGTGCTTCATGTACTTTACCTAGCCACAATACCAGCGAAGCATCTTGAATCGCCTTACGATGAGCGGGTGTGAGTTGTACATCATGTCCTGTTTGATCGCCAAGTAACAGAACAGGCTCTTCTATGCCTGCTGTAACCTCTTTAGCAATTAAATAAATTGGATGCGTTGAAACAACTAAACTTTGAGTCCATCCCCATGTGCTTAACATTGAAAAGAAAACAAATACTATTAGGCGGGACATCACAACATTACTCAACTCAGCGAAGCGTGTTATAATATAACAAAAGTTAAAAAACACCTATGTCTTTTTTAGATTTGTCGCGCTCGCCTGCCGAGCTTCAACTTATATAGATGGTTATATTGAATTGCATGTTATGATAATGGGTCTATTGCGATATCATAAAGGCGATGAGTGCATGAAAAGCAATAGATTCTACAAAAACAATGAGGTCTACCTATGAGTTCTTGTTCACATGAACATAACAATGCTTTACATGGTGTTCACGGTCATCACGATATTAAGGCTCGCATTGCTGAAGCAGAAATTTTGTGTACTGCAGTTGGCGCTCGCTTAACACCTTTACGTAAAGAAGTGCTTGAACTCATTCTAAATGCTTCTGCTCCAATGGGCGCTTATGACTTACTGGCTAAAATCAAAGGTCAAGCAGACCGCCCTGCTGCCCCACCTACAGTTTATAGAACTTTAGACTTCTTATTAGAAAAAGGTCTAATTCATCGACTGACCTCAATTAATGCCTATATTCCTTGTTGCCACCCACGTGAAGGGCATCAAGCTGCTTTTCTGATCTGCACTGAATGTCATTCAGTGAAAGAGGCTTCAGCACAAGGATTAATTCAACAGCTCGATCAACTTGCTGCTTCTGACCAATTTGCTGCCCAACACAGCATTATTGAAATTTCTGGAAAATGTCATCAGTGCAACACACGCCAATAAGCGCTCCACTTATTCAGTTGGAGAATATTTCTGTTCGACGCGACGAACGAGATATTTTAAGAAATATTGATTTTGCATTACAGGCAAAAGAAATTGTGACGCTAATTGGTCCAAATGGTGCAGGTAAATCAACTTTAATTAAGGTACTGCTTGGCATCATGGCACCCAATAAAGGCAATGTGCACTTTTCCAAGAAATTAAAACTCGCTTACGTCCCACAAAAATTCAACCCCTCAGCCAGTCTTCCCTTACGTGTTCAAGACTTACTTGATTTAGAAATTTGTGCCGCTGATTTACGCGAAGAAATTATCCGGGATACGGGCATTCAAAAATTACAAGCCTCCAAAGTACAACAACTCTCAGGTGGCGAACGACAACGGGTTTTACTGGCACGTGCACTACTCCGCCAACCCGATATCCTAGTGCTTGATGAACCCATGCAAGGTTTGGATATTCAATCCGAAGCTGAGCTTTACGACTATGTGAGAAGCCTACCTGAACGCTACGGTTGTGCGGTATTAATGGTGTCACATGATTTACAATGGGTAATGCAAGGCACGCATCGCGTTGTTTGTCTGAACAAACACATTTGTTGTAGTGGTTTACCTGAAAGTATTCAGCAGCATCCTGAATACCAAGCGATTTTTGGTACACAACGGATGTTCTATCAGCACCATCACAATCATTGCGGACATAGCGATCATGCGGAACCCTGTTCTCATGATCCACGCCCACACATTCACCCTGAAGCGAAGGTCTAAGCAATGATGGAATGGTTACAACTACTATTACCTGCTTGGATTATGGGGTCACTTTTGGTATTTCTGACAGCACCACTCGGCTGTCTGATGCTTTGGCGCAGAATGTCCTTTTTTGCTGATACCATGGCACATGGCACACTACTGGGTGTCGCGGTTGCAGGCATTCTGCATTTACCTTTTTGGCTGGGCGTGGGCTGTCTGGCTGCTTTACTGGTTGGTATTTTATGGGTACTGCATGACTCTCGCCTCCCTAATGATGCCTTACTCGCATTAAGTTCAGCGACATTACTGTGCTCTGGTTTGTTATTAATTCAGCATATTCCGAGTTTACGCCCCGAATTATTAAGCTACTTATTTGGCGATCTTCTTAGTATTGAATGGTCTGATTTACCCATGTTTGCGGTCGTGATTGTAGGTTCGCTTATCGTTTTGTATCGTTCATGGTCTGCACAAATTCAAATTGCAATTGATCCCGATATTGCAATGAGTGAAGGGGTGAGAGCCAATTGGCAACGCTTGATTTTCATGCTGTTATTGGCGCTATTTACAGTACTTGCGCTCCGTGCTGTTGGCTCACTCCTCATGGGTGCATTACTGGTGATTCCTGCACTAAGCGCACGCTTACTTGCACATTCACCTAAACAAATGGTGATTTGGGCATTCTTACTGGCTCAATTGGCTGTGACGGTTGGCTTATGGTCTAGTGCGGCGTTAAATATTGCCACAGGTCTCAGTATCGTTTTATGTATGGCGCTTTGCTTTGCCGTTATTTTTGCAGTACAAAAATTCTTACCGAATTTTAAAACCAATTAAATGTTTCCAATCTTAGCATTCAATACTTGGATGCTATGTCGACTATTATTTAACGATTATCAATATCGCAAAAATCGTCAAAAATAAGCTATTAAGCACTGCTTACATCGGGCAAAATCATATCTTTGTATCATTTAAAAATAACGAACCAAGGAGAGCTTCATGACTGCTCAATCCGTCATTCTTCCATTACCTTCTGATCATGCCCGTTTTATTGTTTTGCGTTTAAAAGATTTAAGCATATCTGAACTCAAACAGCAGATTGAAGCTCTGCTCTCAACCCGTGATCGTCTGATTACCCAACACCCTAACGATCAAATTAAAACAGCGATTGCCTTTGGTCCTGAGCTTTGGTCAAAGCTTTATTCTCAGACACCTGAGGACTTTAGACAGCTTGACCCGCAACATGGGGCTTTTGACATGCCTGTGGTACCTGCAGATGTATTTATACACATTGCGAGTGCTCGTGCTGATATCTGCTTTGCGATCAGTCAAGCTTTCTTCAATGGTATTCAAAGCAAAGTTGATGTTTTAGATGAGCGTGCATGCTTCCGTTTCTTTGATGGTCGCGATATGACAGGCTTTATTGATGGTACAGAAAATCCTCAATTCCCAGATGACCGTGCTGAAGCTGCCCTCCTTGCAGAAACAGCAGGGGCTTTTGCAGATGGCAGTTTTATTTTCGCACAGCGCTATATTCATAATTTAGCAAAATGGCAACAACTCAAAGTCGATGCTCAAGAACATGTTTTTGGACGTACCAAACTTGAATCTATTGAACTTGATGATGACATCAAACCCCAAAATTCGCATGTCGCACGTACCGTGGTAGAAGATGAGGATGGCGAAGAAATGGAAATCTTGCGTCACAGTTTGCCTTATGGTGATGGTAAAGGTGAACAAGGTCTATTTTTTGTTGCCTATACCAACAATTTGAGCATTATTGATGCCATGTTAAGACGAATGTTTGGTACCACAGGTGATGGTATTCATGACCGTTTGTTGCATTTCACTACTGCGATTGATGGGGCATATTATTTCGCACCGAGTGATGAATTACTCGAAGAAGTTATTGAATTATAAAATTTAGAATTGAAAAGAATAAAATTTCTTCAATATAATAAAAAACTTTGCAGCATAAATAGCATCCAACTCGATCTAATATGCTGCAAAGAGAATTATTTAAATCATTATCAGTTTAAAGAAAAAACATGAACAATACGCAATATTCAGAAAATGAAAGATTTGAAAAGCTCATTCTTCAGCTACAAGAGAAAATCAAAAAAAATCCTAAAGCCTATCAATTAAAAGTATTTATGCTGGCTATTTTAGGAAATTTATATATAGGAATCATGATTTTATTCTTATTAGCCCTCATTCCCCTATTACTGATGTCGATTCTATTTTTAAAAGCTTTTGCAATTAAACTCATTCTAATCGTTGGTTTTTTTATTTGGGTCATTTTACGATCTTTGTGGGTTAAGCAAATACCACCTCAGGGTTATGCAATTACTGCTACGGATGCTCCTGAATTATTTGAGATTATTCATAAATTACAACAACAGCTCAATGCACCTGATTTTCATAAAGTGCTTATCGTAGAAGACTTAAATGCTGGCGTTGTTCAAATCCCTCGTTTTCTAGGTTTAGGCTCTTCTCAAAATTATTTATTGTTAGGGTTGCCATTACTTAAGTCCTTAACCGTAGCACAATTTACTGCGGTTCTAGCTCATGAATTTGGTCATCTCGCGAAAAATCATGCACAATTTTCAAACTGGATTTATCGTCAACGTATTCGTTGGACGCAGTTAGTCGAGGTATTAGAACAGAATCAAAGCCGCGGAGACTTTTTATTTAGACCTTTTCTCAATCGCTTTGTCCCGTACTTTACGGCTTATTCTTTCCCTCTTGCACAGGCAAATGAATATGAAGCAGATGCCATCGCGGTTCAACTAACCTCTTCGCAATCTACAGCCGAGGCATTAACCACTGTGAGTATTATTAGCCAATATCTTGATGAAAAATATTGGACTGAAATTTATAAACATGCGGATGATATGCCACAACCAGTGATGACACCGTTCTTTAATCTCACCCATGCCCTGACACATGAATTAGAGAAAGAAAATACTGAAGCTTGGTTGTCAGTGTCGATGCAACAAATGACAACGCATCTTGATACTCATCCATCATTACAAGATCGTTTAAAAGCAATCGGGGTGGTTCCTGAGTTTAAATATCCTTCTGCTGAACAACGTGCAGATCGCCTACTTGGCAAGCAACTCGAAAAAGTAACCGCTACTTTTGATCAAATGTGGCAGAGTAATATTTCTTCTTCGTGGCAAGAAAGATACCAGTTCATTCAAGGTGGCAAACAGCGTCTTATCGAACTTGATCAAAAACAACAGACCGATGATTTGAATATTGATGAAGCATTTGAACGTGCTCAACTCACGCTATTTATTGCCAAACAAACAGAGCAAGCATGTCAACAATTGGCCGCACTTCATGAAAAAGCACCAGAACATGCTGAAATTTGTTTGGAATATGGCAGAGCATTATTAGAAAAAAATGATGATCAAGGTTGTGTCTACATGATTCGTGCCGCAGAACTCAATGAATTCATGATGACAACTTGCTATGAAAGACTACGTGATTTTTATTGGCAACAAGGACAACCAGATCAAGCACAACATTATCACAACTTACTTGTAGAGCGTCTTGAATTAGAGAGTCTTGCACAACAAGAGCGAAATCAACTTCACTTAAACAATAAGTTCACTCCGCATGATTTAAGCTCAATCGAGTTACAACAACTCACAGATGAATTGAGCAAAATCAAGGATTTAAAGAAAGCATATTTCGTCAAAAAGAAAGTTGATTATTTGACACATTTACCCTGTTATGTCTTGGCATTTTCAACGACTCGTTGGTACCAATTCACCAATAAAAAGCGAATTGAGGATGTTTTACAAGAAATTCAAAATAATATGCCATTAAATCAAGCCGTCTTAATTTTAAGTATTGAGGGAGATAATTATAAATTTGGTCGCAAAATGCGATGGATTAAAGGTTCTCGTATTCTTTAATTGATAACACAAGAGAAGAGGTGTTGTAAGCACGGCATCTCTAATCAATAAACTCGAAAGATTTATAGGAATATGTTAATTCAGCTGCAATGACTCTCCCCTTAAGCTGCTAAAATTTGCTATATTTGACGTTTTTCTGCGACATTTATTTCGGTAACTATGAATACGGCAATACAAGCAGCTCTTGATCATGCGGTACAATCCCTTCAACAACAAGGGGTACTTCCTTCAGATTGGACAAACACGAGCCATTTAACCCGTACCAAAGACCGAAGTCACGGTGACTTTGCATCCAATATTGCCATGATCGGCTCTAAAGCTGCTGGTATGAAACCACGCGATCTTGCTGAAAAAATCTTAGCGGCACTACCTGAAGTCGCCGACATTACAAAAGCAGAAATCGCAGGCCCTGGTTTTATTAACTTCTTTCTAAACGCAGACCAACGCTTCGCTGTACTTGATCAAATTCAAGCACAAAAAGACCAATATGGACGCAGCCAAGCCAATGCAGCTAAAAAAATCCAAGTCGAATTTGTTTCTGCAAACCCAACATCTAGTCTGCATGTGGGACATGGTCGTGGTGCAGCTTACGGCATGACTGTTGCCAACCTTTTAGAAGCAACAGGTGCACAAGTTGACCGTGAATACTATGTCAATGATGCAGGTCGCCAAATGGATATTTTGGCAACATCAACTTATTTACGTTATTTAGAATTGACTGGGCAAACGCTTGTTTTCCCTAAAAATGCCTATCAAGGCGACTATGTTAAAGAAATCGCACAAAGCATTATTGATCAAGATGGCGATGCACACGTTCGTCCAGTTGCTGACATTTACAACGATGTGCCTGAAGATGTTCAATATGCTGAAGAACTCGATGCCGAAGGCAATAAAGTTATTCTGTCTGGTGATAAAGAAAAACACATTGATGGCTTAATCGCCAATTCACAACAACAGTTAGGTGCGGGCTATCGCGTATTTCACCAAGCGGCTTTACATGCCATTTTGGATGATATCAAAGATGACCTTGCTGACTTTGGCGTGACTTTTGATGAATGGTTTAGCGAAGCTTCGCTAACCGAAAAAATTGATGAAGCACTTGCGACGCTTGATCAACGTGGCTTTCTCTATGAAAAAGATGGCAATATTTGGTTTAAATCAACTGAATTTGGCGATGAGAAAGACCGTGTGGTCAAACGTCGTAATGGTCAAACCACTTATTTTGCATCTGACATTGCTTACCATTTGAATAAACTGCAACGTGGTTATACTGACTTGATTGATATTTGGGGTTCAGATCACCACGGTTATATTTCACGTGTAAAAGCTGCGATTGATGCAATGGGTTACGACTCTAAAAAACTGACTGTTCTTTTAGTTCAGTTCGTGAGTTTATGGCGTGGTGGCGAGATGGTACAAATGTCATCTCGTTCAGGTCAATTCGTGACTTTACGTGATCTACGTAAAGAAGTCGGCAACGATGCGGCGCGTTTCTACTACGTGATGCGTAAATCAGAACAACATATCGACTTTGATTTAGACCTTGCCGTTTCTCAAAGCAAAGACAATGCGGTGTACTACATTCAGTATGCCCATGCACGTGTAAATAGTATTTTGAACCGCGCAAAAGAGAAAGGCATTACGTTTGATGTCGCATCTGCTCGCCAAGTTGCTAATCTGTTAGCATTAGAGACTGAAACAGAGATTCTCGCTAAATTAGCAGCTTATCCTGAAATTTTGATTCGTGCTGCAAATGTCTACGAACCACATCAAATTGGTAATTATCTAAAAGACTTAGCTGCGCTATTTCATGGATGGTATGCTCAAGATGGCGTTAAATTTGTTGATGAAACAAATATTCCTTTATCACAAGCGCGTTTATTACTTTCAATTAACGTACAACAAGTTTTACGTAATGGCTTAGAGTTACTGGGTGTATCTGCTCCTGAAGCGATGTAATCAATACACAGTTGCAATAAAAAGTTTGAATCTGAAATATTGTTGTTAACAACGCTATACAGATCTACTTTTAAACTTAGCCTATCATTGGTCGGCAATATCTTAAACAAAGCATTATTTTCAAACATAATGCTTTGTTTTTAACCAGATTCAAGTTACAAATAATCTAATAGGATCAAGAGGAATTTCAGGTGTTTGGAAAAACGCAACGTGGTGTATCTGAACGACCAAACAAGCCGAAAAAACCACTTATTCCAAAGTGGTTGGGAATGCTTGTCGCGATTCTTGCGATTCTATGTGTTGGTGTCATGCTCATGCTATGGCAACCATGGCAACCTGTTCCAGCAAAAAATCAGGTAACCTCCGATCATTATCAAGAAGAAGATACCAACAAAGATTATCGTTTCTACGATTTGTTGCCACAACAACAAGTTACTCCAATCCCTGAACAGGCTGTCCCTGAAACCAAACAACAAGGTAATGTCGTGATTATTGAATCACCAAAACCTGAAATGACCACTGAAGATCCAATAACGATCACCTCGACTGAACCAACTGCACCAGATCAAGCCAGTTATATCTTACAAGTACGTAGCTATCCTGATCCTGACAGTGCTGATGCACGTCGTGCAGAAATTATTCTGAATGGTTTATCTGCCGATGTTATAAAAACGGTTGAAAATGGGCAAACATGGTATCGTGTTTTCTCTGGTCCTTATGATAGCCAAGATGCAGCACTTGCTGCTCAACAAACCTTGCAACATAGCGGCATTGACTCCATCGTAATCAAGCGTTAATACATTGATAACATGAGAAAGGGGAAACGATCTGTTTCCCCTTTCTCATTCTATATCTGGCTTTAAGCACATTGAGAGTGCAGGCTTTTCTGCTCAGCTCGCTGAAACGCTGGACGCTGCTGAACACGTTGGACAAAGGCTTGAATATTTGGATATTTACCATGTAAACGTTTTTGAATTGCAATCAGTGGAAATGCCATTTGAATGTCTGCAAAAGAAAAAGCTCCAGCAAAATAATCATGCTCTCCCAAATACTGCTCCAGATATAGCATATGTTCTTTCATTCGAGGGCGAACAAAGCCAGCTTTCACGCCATCGGTAATTTTTTCAGCAACAGGTCGAATAATCCACGGGACATGCTTACTCACATTATTGATGACGAGAGTCATCACCAATAAAGGCATGAGAGAGCCTTCAGCGTAGTGCATCCAATACGAGTATTGGAGCTGATCTTTGAATTGCTGCGGTTTGAACTGTTGTTTAACATCATACTGCTGTTGCAGATAATCCAAAATAACAGCCGACTCCACAATGACATTCTCATCATCCACCAGAATTGGTGCTTTACCTAGCGGATGAATCTGTTTCAAACTTTCAGGAGCTGCGTAGCTAGGTAATCTCTGATAATACTCAACTTGGTAGTCCATACCAAGCTCTTCTAATGCCCACAAAATACGGAACGAACGTGAGCATTGTAGGTAATGTAAGGTAATCATTTTTGTGCCTGCTTTGTCTACGCAACTGCTGTATGAATCCCTCTCACAGTTACGTTTAGAATTATGATTTGCCCAAGCACAATAGCATTTTAGTCTCAAACAATCACGGTTTGTATGTCTAAACTGCGTAACAAAGTTTTCGTCACCGGTGTTTTACTACATACATTCAGCAGCTTTTCTTGTAACACTTGTGATGGAATCTGCTCAAATATAATACGATGTGTCATCTTTTCTTGCTGTTCGCGGTTGGTATGAAAATCAACTTCAACACTGAAAATCACCCAAGTTTATTTGCTTATGCTGCGCATACATGCCTAAGGTAATCATGGTACATGATGCTAAACTTGCACTCAGAAAATCATAAGGTGCAGGTTCCGTATCATGGCTTCCAAAAGATTCGGGTTTATCGGTTAGAAATTGGTGTGTTCCACTCGTGACTTCCCCTTTCCACGGTTCAGGTAAAGTTAGAACTTTTGCACTCGCTATTATACTCATTTCGATGCCCTCATTTGCTCAGGCAGTACAGGTGCTTCGAGACGCTTCCCTTGATAATCAGGAATTTCACCAAAACGAGCATCATGATTGATCCAATCTTCTCGTGCTTGCTGTAAATCTTGCATCGTACGTCCAACGAAGTTCCACCACAGCAAAATTGGTGATTCAAACGGTTCACCCCCGATGAGTAACACACGATGACCTTCAGTCAGTTCAACTTCGATTTCAGTCAGCCCCGTTTCCAACACCACCATATTATCGGCATTGAGTTCATGCCCATTGACCTGAGCAATGCCTTCAAGTGCCATAAAAGCATATTCAAAGTTTGGATTGAGTGGAATACGGGTTTTAGTATTCGCTTGTGCAGTTAAGTCCACACCAACCAAAGGTGTATGTACTTGCACAGGAGAAACCATATCAAGAAAATCCCCTACTAAAATGGTAAATTCAACCTGATCCTTACTGACCACCGGTAGTTCTGGATAATGCTCAAACTTTGGCTCCATATTGCGCTTGTCATCAGGCAAAGCAATCCAAAGCTGTGCTGCATGCATCTTGGTTTCTGTATCTGGTGCAACTTCGGTATGAGAAATTCCTCGCCCCGCCGTCATTAAATTCACTTGCTTAGGACGAATCAGTTGTTTTGAACCAAGACTATCGGTGTGCATCATGGTGCCTTCAATCATCCATGTAAAAGTCTGCAAACCAATATGTGGATGCGGTCCTACATCCAAACCATCTCCAGCGGGAAAACTCACTGGCCCTGCATGATCCAGAAAACACCATGCCCCCACCAAACGCTTTTGACGACTCGGCAAGGCTCGCTTAATGATTGTGCCCTTACCAATTTCTGCCGAGCGAATCGTAAATTCTTGAATAAACTGATTGATATAAGTTTCACAATCTTTTGAATCAGAAATATCGTAATTGTTATTATTACTCATGATATTACTCTCTTTTACCTATGCTATTGCAATGAGTTGTTTTATTGATCTTAACAATATCAACAGTATTCAATATAGTCTTTTGGTAATACGCAGAGTGCTATGCATGAGACAATCTGTATTATTATTCAACAGCTTGATATATCAATGTGGTGGCATTTCCACAATAAAGCTTGTTAAGCGTCGAACAACAGGCAAAAACATAAGCACGACAGGATAGGCAATCAACCATGAAAACAGCCATGTTGACAGCCACTTCGTTGTAAATCCATCTATTAGCCCAACATTCATTAGTAAGTTCACCAATGATAATGTTGCGCTCATCAGCCCTGATAATAATAATGGCATAATCCAAGCAGCATATTTTGCGGGTAATTTAGTAAAGAAATTCTTCTTTGTTTGTTGTATGCCATTTGTCCCCATACTCATTCAGCCTGTTTCTTTACATGTTGCTTTAGATTCTTCATAAATTGACCGAACTGCGGTAAGAATTCTTCGAATAGTGGATGATCTTTATTTTCGAGCATCACTTCGCTGAAAAGTTTTAAACCCACCGCAAAAGCTTTCGTGGTTTGATCATCAAAAAATTCAGCACTATTTAAACGTTCAACGATCTGAAAAATATCATCATGATTTCCAGTATAAAACTCTAAACGTTCGGTATAAGTTGACGCTTGCCCTTTTGCATCTTTTAAATGTTGTACGGTGACATGGTATTGATGTTGTTTCATAAGTTTTCTCTAAATTAATATTGGATAAGGTGTTTATAAACGTCCAATCGCAATTGCCGCTTGATCAATCTTTTCAGCAATTTGATAAATTTGTTCTTGCTGTAGATCAGCGATATTGAGTTTTAATCGTAATGCTGTTTTTAGATTTTCCATTGCTCGATGGATCTCTATCAGTTGATCGTTGTTATGGATTTCACGTCTAATCCGTAGTTTTTCCAATAAGGCTGTCAACATTTCCTTCTGATCTTTCAGGTACGTTTCGCCATATTCAGTGACTTGGTATTGTTTACGCTCGGCATCGAGCAAAGAAATATAATTCATTTCTTCTAAACTGGTGAGAGTTGGGTAAATTGTCCCTGCGCTTGGTATATAGCCATCACCCACTAAATCACTAATTTCTTTAATAATTTCATAACCATGTTTGGGGCTTTGCTGAATTAAATGTAAAACCAAAAGCTTCATTCGCCCTGATTCAAACAAACGTCCACGACGGCCTGTTCGGTGATGTTCCCGATGATGTGTATCACGTTCGCTTTCATGATGATTTGATTGATGTCTCATCTTTATTTTTCTCATATTGCACAATTTATGCATATTAAGATATATCTTAAATAGTCTTATAGCAAGTTAAGATATATCTTTAATTTTTAAGCTTTTGATACTGAATAATTTATTTATTTTTTTAAATAGATCTTCAGAAAGATTAAGTAATAAAAAAGAGTGCATCAGCACTCTTTAACAATAGACTTTACTTCCAATAAGATTCATTTTTTCAAATCTTATTATTTGATCAAACTTTTTTCTGTTTAAACCGTTCATCAATTTTTGAAGACAGGAAATCAACAACAGGCTGTAAAGCATGATGCTGTTGTTGCCAGTTTTGCTTTTCAATCTCACCTTTATATTCTTGCACCATTCGCTGCAAAACAGGCTGATGTTGCGGTTGTAACTGAGCAATCACCCATTGCGCAGCCTGATCTTTAGGCGCAATCTCATTCGTCACCAAACTAAAATAAATACGGCATAAGGCCAGAATCTGGTTACGCTCATCCGCATCTTCATCCCAATGTGCCACTATCGATGGATAGGTATCTGCCATCGCCTGCCAGAGTTGCTGATCCGGAATTTCAACTGACCACTGCGTCAAACTTGGTCCAAACAAGCTACGATGATGTAGTTGTGCTTTCTTCAGTAAAATACTCAGATCTGGGTCTGCATGTTCGCTAAGCATATCGCCTTGGCTTAACTCATCCCGCAACCATTCCCCAAACTGTAGTTCATAGCTGAGTGGATAACTTCCCGAAAGAATATGGTCTTTGCGTACGATGGTGACTTCAAGTGCACGTTGCGCAGCACCAATCGGATGCGAAATTTGTAATAAGGTTTCTGCCAGTTGCTGTCGTTGCGGAAGTGTCAGTGCTTGACTCACCACAACCAAAATATCCAGATCACTTTCTGGACCTAGCCCGCCATCAACAGCTGATCCATATAGATAAATGGCAAAGAGAGATTCACCCAAAAGCTGCTGTAAATATCCTGTTAACTGTTCCAGTTGCAAGGTTTCGGACATGCTTTACCTCTTTGCTAATCGCATAAAAAAGGCAGGATTTTCATCCTGCCCTTGGTCTTATTCCCACTCAATCGTAGCTGGTGGCTTAGATGACACGTCATATACAACACGTGAAACATCTTTGATTTCATTCATGATACGCGTTGAGATTTTATCAACCAAATCATACGGTAAATGTGCAAAACGAGCTGTCATAAAGTCAACTGTTTCAACCGCACGAAGTGCAATCACCCATGCATAACGGCGACCATCACCGACAACACCAACTGATTTTACAGGCTGGAATACTGCAAATGCTTGCGCAGTTTTATCATACCAACCGCTTGCACGAAGCTCTTGCATAAAGATGTCATCTGCAAGACGTAAAATGTCTGCATATTCTTTCTTCACTTCACCCAAAATACGCACGCCCAAACCTGGACCTGGGAATGGGTGACGATAAAGCATTTCATGTGGTAAACCTAAAGTTGTACCTAGACGGCGTACTTCATCTTTAAACAAATCACGAATCGGCTCAACCAATTCAAAAGCTAAGTCATCTGGTAAACCGCCCACATTGTGGTGTGATTTAATCACATGAGCTTTACCATTTTTAGTTGCAGCAGATTCGATCACATCTGGGTAAATCGTACCTTGTGCAAGGAAATTTACGCCATCAAGTTTACGTGCTTCTTCAGCAAATACTTCAATGAATTCACGACCAATAATTTTACGTTTTTTCTCAGGATCAACTTCACCCGCTAACGCAGTTAAGAAACGCTGTTCAGCATCAGCACGAATCACACGGATACCCATGTTTTTCGCGAACATATCCATTACTTGCTCACCTTCGTTTAAACGAAGTAAGCCATTGTCTACAAATACGCAAGTCAACTGATCGCCAATCGCACGGTGTAAAAGTGCAGCAACAACAGAAGAATCAACACCACCAGAAAGACCTAACAGAACTTTTTGATCGCCAATTTGCTCACGCAATTGTTCAACACGCAAGTCAATGATGTTTTCAGAATTCCAGAGATTACGGCATCCACAAATCCCATGCACAAAGTTCGATAATAACTCTGCGCCTTTCGCTGTATGGGTCACTTCAGGGTGGAATTGAACACCATAGAAACGACGTGCTTCATCACTTACCGCGGCAAATGGACAGCTTGGTGTGCTTGCAGTAACAGAGAAACCTTCAGGAATCACACTGACTTTATCGCCATGACTCATCCAAACATTAAGCTTGTCGTCACCATCATTGAGATCACCCAACAATTGATCGCGTACCAATACATCAACAGCTGCATAACCAAATTCGTGAACTGTACCTGGTTCTACTTTACCACCAAGCTGTTCAGACATAGTTTGTAAGCCATAGCAAATACCCAATACTGGTACACCAAGTTCAAATACAACTTGTGGCGCACGTGGACTACCTTCTTCATGTACGCTCTCAGGACCACCTGACAAAATAATCCCGTTCGGATTAAACGCACGAATGTCTTCTTCAGACATATCGAAAGCATACATTTCAGAATAAACACCCGCTTCACGTACGCGACGTGCAATCAGCTGGCTATATTGAGAGCCGAAATCCAAAATAAGGATACGATCTTCAGTAATTTGAGTATTGGTCGTCATGGCTAAACATTAAAGGCAAATGAATTAAGCGCCATATTCTAACATTTTTCACGCTTTGGCGCACCGCAATTCATCATCTATCTTATTTTTTAGCATGTATGATCAATTGCGACTGATATTTAAACTAAAATTCCCCAAGCACGTGTTGGAAAAGAGAATTAAATCAACAATTCTTGCTGATTCCGATCAACAAAAAGCAAAAATTGGTGCTAAGATGATGAGTCGAAAATATGCATGACCACGGAAAGGTATGCAGTCGGCATCATCGTTTCCTTTTTGTGCGACTGCACTATCCTTGGAAAGAGGAAAATAAAAAGGTAACTAAAAGCCTAAAAGATATTGGCTCAGTCAATATTCTAAAATATTTCACTATCATCTATGGCTTGCCCTATCACGAGCAACAATTAGGACTTGAAGGACCAATAAAATAATGTTTCAAGAAATGATTGCGGATTTTCAACAGAATTTCTGGTTATATATTTCGATCCCATTTATTAGTGGCTTTATTGGCTATGTAACGAAAGTTATTGCCATTCAAATGATGTTTGCACCACTTGAATTTAAGGGACTCAGGTTATTTGGTCTTCCAATCGGATGGCAAGGCATCGTCCCGCGAAAAGCTGAAAAAATGGCGACCATAGCTGTTGAGTTAATGACCTCAAAGTTAATTCAGCCCCAAGAAATTTTTGCCAGACTGGATCCCAAACGTATTGCTCAGGAAATTGAAAAACCGTTAATGGCCTCTGCCGAGGATATTACTCGCGAAGTTGCACAACAATATCAACCGGGTTTATGGGAAGGTATGCCTGAGTTCGCACGCAAGAAATTAATTAAGCGAGTTCAAGCCAAAGCCCCTGAGATTGTTGAACATATCATGGGCGAAGTGCAAAAAGATGTGATCAAATACTTTGACATCAAACACATGGTGATTAGCAATCTCCTCAAAGATAAGCGTCTTCTCAACGAAATTTTCAAAAAAGTCGGTAAGCAAGAGTTTAGATTCTTTAGTAATGTCGGCTTTGTCTTTGGTTTTGCGATCGGTGTTGTACAAATGTTGTGTTGGGTGGTCACTCAAGGAAAATATCCTTGGATGCTGCCAATGTTCGGTGGCTTTGTCGGCTTTTTCAGTGACTGGATGGCTTTACAAATGATGTTTAGACCATTGTACCCAAAGAAGATTTTGGGCTACACATGGCAAGGTTTGTTCATTAAGCGTCAAAATGAAGTCGCGGCAGACTATGCAGCGCTCATTTCTAAACAATTACTCACATCCCGTAATATGATGGAAGAGCTTTTCTCTGGAACAAATTCAGATAAAGTCATCGAACTTGTCAGTCGCCATGTCAAACAAGAAATTGACCTACAGGCAGGTATCGTTCGTCCATTGGTTGTTTATGCGATTGGTGGTGAAAAATATCAAAATCTGAAAGCAGAAGTTGCCGAACGTATTTTAAAACAACTCCCAGAGACGATGCGCTATGTAGAGTCTTATGCCGAAGATGCCATGGATGTTCGCACGACTTTAGTCGAACGAATGCAAAAATTAAGCCCTGAAGAATTTGAAGGTATGCTCCGCCCTGCATTTAAAGAAGATGAATGGTCATTGATCATTGTTGGCGCAGTACTCGGTTTCCTTGTTGGGGAAATGCAAATTCACTTTATGCTCTAAAGCAATACCATCAGAATCAAACAAGGAAGCCAAGGCTTCCTTTTTTATGCTTAATGCAAGTGTTTTTCTATTTTGATCACTTCAATGTCAGTGGGTTTATAGCGGTGGGTATCCACCTCTCCCACTAGCCGAACATGATCACCCACTTTCAAGCCTGCTTTACGCCAAATATCATCATCAACTTCAATGCCAATCGTGCCACTCAGATCTTTAAATTCGTAATGATCACTTCGCAAATGTTTCGTAATTTGGCCTGTTAAAGTAACACCCATTTCATCAGCCAGTTGAGCAATCTGATTCACCATTACCACATTTTTTGCTGCTTATTGCACAAGCACATGATCATCTTTACCTGCCCAAGTTGATGTTGATAAGCCAATTAAAATCACTATTCCACAAGGCATCAAGATTTGTTTCATTGAATATCTCCTCCAGTTCTTCTCTTTATTATTATCTAAACAGAGATAAGCCGTTGCTTCAGCTTCTGTTTGTAATTAAGCATCAACTTTATCTGTATAAAAACCGATCCACACTCACTAACGTAGGGATTGTTTTAAATGGCTCATTATTTCTCAATCATATGATCTAAGCTCAAACGACCAGCACCATGCAACATTAAATAAAATAAACCACCAGACATAGCTAAGTTTTTCATAAAGTTGATTTGTTGCATTTGATCATCTGCGCCGTGGAAAATGAATGCGGTAATAATGCTAAAGATACCTAAACCAAATGCAGCTAAACGAGCTTGAAAACCAAATAACAGCGCAAGTCCGCCACCAAACTCAACCAAGATCGTCACTGGTAACAATGCGGCAGGCACACCCATCGATTCCATATAACCCGCTGTAGCGCCATAAGCACTGAGCTTGCCCCATCCTGCAATAATAAAAATATAGGCCATTAGAATACGAGCAACAAGCGTAACGATATTTTCTACACCTGACTGCGTTACCATATTTTTTACGATAACATTTGGATTAAACATAATTGATTCCACACTCGTTGTTTTTTAATACAGAAACAGTTTATGTGTGCTTTATTTTGCAATAAACATTATATTAATTAATGCATCGTTCTATATTTGCAACAAACATCATTATTCCAGATCAAAATTAATCATGTCGCTACTCAATGAATGTTACCAATTAAATTGGTTTTTATACTGACATTCTATAGTTGCACTGCTACGATTTAGCTCAAATTCATACTGTTAACAGCTTCATGGAACTTATTGATTTTATTCTGCACGTTGATGAACACCTTTTAGAATTTATTACCAATTATGGCGTATGGATTTATGCCATTTTATTTTTAATTATCTTCGTGGAAACGGGTCTCGTAGTGATGCCTTTTTTACCCGGAGATAGCTTATTATTTGCTGCGGGTGCACTAGCAGCATCAACTGGTGCGATGGATCCGTGGGTACTCGGTATTTTATTATTTATTGCCGCAGTATTAGGTGATACCGTAAATTACCATATTGGGCGTTATATCGGCCCACGTGTATTCGAAATGAATTTACGATTCATCAATCAACAACATTTACTCAAAACACAGCAGTTCTTCCAACGTCATGGCGGTAAAACCATTATTTTTGCCCGCTTTGTTCCGTTTGCACGTACTTTTGCACCATTTGTGGCAGGTGCAGGCAGTATGAATTATAAATTTTTCCTCACCTATAACGTAATTGGTGCTTTTTGTTGGATCGCATCATTTATTACGTTAGGTTATATCTTTGGTAATATGCCAATCGTTAAAGATAACTTCACCCATTTAATTTTTGGCATTATTATCATCAGTATCTTACCGGGCGTGATTGGTTTTGTTCGGCAAAAACTCAATGAGCGTAAAGCTCAATAAATTAAAATAATCGAAAAATCATAGGCAACATACAGATCAGTAATAACATAGCCGACCCTTTATATAAATGGTCGGCTGTAATTCCATTGAAACTCCCAACCAAAAGTGCTCGTCCGAAGTACATCCAAAAAATACTTACAGGGATTAAAATCAAACTAAAAATCGCAAAAACCAGCACTGCATTTTCAATCGAATTCCATGTTTCAACAGGAAAAATACCTGCCGCTAAAAGCACTGTTTTTGGATTTTTTAAAGTAGCGCTAAACAATTTTGTCTTACGTATCTTCTGATGGCGTTGATCATATTTTTGCAAATGCGCACTTTTCCAAAGATGAAATGCCATCCAAAGTACCACTGCTAAACTCACCGTATGTAAAATCACATCTAAAGCTGGCCAAATCGGCTCAAAGAGATGAATAAATAATGCCCACAAACTTATGCCATATACATATCCCAACCATTCAATTGGAATGAAGATTATCGTCTTAAAAGCGCCTTGTTGATGAGTTGCACTGGCGAGCAATGCATTGGTTGGACCGGGTATTAATAACACCGCCAACATCGCCAAAACAAAAAACCAACTTTCAATCATAGACAGACCAGATGACAAAATATGCTCGTCACCTTAAACGAATTTGAAGCAAAAAAACAAATTTAGAGGAAAAAATTAGGCTATAAAAATTAAAGAAATGAATATAAATATTATTAAGATATTGTTTTATATATTTTTATCTTGAAATATTTTGCTAAAATTTAGTTATTTATCACTGTAGTAAATTACAGTGATAAATGAATTTCAACTTATGATTTTGAACGTGGCTTGACCACAATTGCACAACCTTTGAACTGTGCAGCTTGCACAATTGCATCCTGCTGACCTAATAAGTTAGCGAGCTCGGTGTTCTTGGTGTTCATCGACTGGCCCATATTTAATGAGATTGTTGGTGAAATTCCCCAACCACCGCCTCTTGCCCAACCACCACCAAGTCCAATACCGACACCAACCCCAGTACGTTTAGGTGTCTGCACACCATTATCGATGTATTGTTGAATACGATTATATTCAGCTTGCAACTGTTGGCAGTTTAAAGCTTGGTACTGAGTTGGTGAAACATAAGACGGCTTAACCGTTGATGCGCAAGCACCTAATAACATACTGAGTGCTACCACAGGCATCCAATATAAGCGTTTCATAAGATTCTCTTATTTTTTTGATTCAATCTCACCAAATAAAGTGACGTAAGCTAAGGTCAACTTATGTTCTGATGCCAAGTGAATCAAGGGTAAATTCTTTTGATGTGATTCTTTCATCAACACGGATGGCGGTAACATGCTTTCTAAAACAGGCAAACCTTCATCTTTTAATTGCTGAACCACTTCACGCGGTAACTTTGCTTGAGACTGGAATTGATTTACGACGATTCCTTCAATCTCCAAGCGATCATTATGATCATCTTGGGTTTCGAGTACATTTTCAATCAAAGTTTGTAACGCGCGTTTCGAGAAGACATCACAATCGAAAGGAATCAATACTCGGTCTGCTGAAATTAATGCTGATAACGTAAAAAAGTTAAACGCTGGAGGAGTATCAATAAAAATACGGTCATAACGCGCACTCAGGGACTGAATCGAGTCGCGTAACTTATAAATTTTGTGCTTACTTTCTAATGCGTGCTCCAAAGCACCAAGACTTGGACTTGCAGGAATCACATCTAAGTTTTCAAAAGATGAGCGATGAACGTAACTTTCTAAACCCTTACCACGTGGTGCTTTCAAAATCGAACCAATTGCATTACCAATCAGGCCCTTTTGCTGCGTGCTTCCCAAAATATCTTCAAAGAAATTTTCAATGTTTGGCTCTAGTGCTGCTTTGTCAGCAGAATATGTTGCATCTTCACCTAAAAGGTACTGGCTTGAATTTGCTTGTGGGTCAAGATCAATCACCAAAGTTCTTAAACCTTGCTTAGCACTAATTGCAGCTAAGTTGACTGTAATACTTGATTTCCCTACACCACCTTTTTGGTTAAATACCACACGAGTTAACATGATTTCCCTCTACAAGATTTTTGTAAACTGCACGCAGTTTAACCTAGTGCAAAAACAATTACTAAAACAATGTCAAACAATTACGCAAAAACAGGTTTAATGATGACTAAGCCAATAATACCAAGCAATGCCACTGTACCGACCAATAAACCTGCACGGCGCTGTTGTAACAACACGCTGTTGTCTTTTTTATAAATTTTGATTAAAGATGACCAAAGTACAAAAAAGAGAATCACTTTGGCATAAAACCAAGGCGCAACCTCAAAGTTTTTCATCACCACTAAAATAGCACCTGTCACAATAATCAGCGTCAGTGATAAGTGTTGTAAGCCAACGAGTGCTTTAAATCCCTTTGGATTTGGCTGCTGATCCTGAACACCAACAAATAAAGTCGCTGCACGAAAAACAAAAGCAATAATCAGCAAACTTACAGCGGACATATGAATAATTTTGGTGAGTAAATGTGCGTCCATGATCCATCCTTAACTTTTAGGTGCGTGTGCACATTCAGGACTGGCTGGCGCTTGACCTTGCCATTCACTAGCAACGTAAGCATGAATTGCTAAAGCATGAATTTTACCAGGACTCATTAGTTCAGCAGCCACAGCATAAATTTTTTGATGACGCTGTACTAAACGTAAACCCTGAAACTCCTCACTCACCACAATCACTTTAAAATGTGATTCTTTTCCTGGGAAATAGCCTCCATGTCCAGCCGACTCATTCAGTACTTCCAAATGGGTCGGTATTAATGTTTGCAAACGCTCAATCAACTGTTGCTCTAATTTCATCAGCCACTCTATAAAGTCAGATTGTGATAGTGCCTTAGTATACATGACCCTAGATGAAGAGAAAATTTTGTACAAAATTTTGCCTTTTAACTTTTTTAATCGCAGAAATGCTTTAATTTTATGCAATTAATTAATTTATTTGCATAAAGTTGTTGACCCTTGTTTTGCTTAATGTATTATAAGCGGCACGCGGGAATAGCTCAGTTGGTAGAGCATAACCTTGCCAAGGTTGGGGTCGCGAGTTCGAGTCTCGTTTCCCGCTCCAGTTTGGTTTTTTAAGTGTAAGTTTTAGTAAAAACTGCTCAATATGCGGGAATAGCTCAGTTGGTAGAGCATAACCTTGCCAAGGTTGGGGTCGCGAGTTCGAGTCTCGTTTCCCGCTCCAAATTTAAAAGGCCCTAGTCGAAAGATTAGGGCTTTTTTCTTGTTGATTTTATTATATTTTTTAAAATTCCCCGTTCCTTTGTTATTCGAGTCAATAAAAAATATTCTTAATGTAATTTGTATTTTGTGACCAAGATGTGACCATAGCGTGCCCATAACTATAAAAATGCTCTTAATTGATCTCAAATGCTCTCATTTCATCACTACTTTTTAGCCCCCTCAGAGCTTTTTTGGCTGTAAAAAACACCAAACTCTTTTCAAAGTACAGTATTTTTTTACCAATCGTTCAATAATTTGTGACCATTTCACTTTTTGATGTGACCATTTGTGACCAAACTAGTCATTATCATTTTGATTATTATCAATTTTCTTAAAAATCAATAAATCACCCACTCCCACATCTAATGCAATACAAATTTTATCAATGGTTTCAAAATCAATCCGTACAGATTCATCATTATAAAGTTTGTGCAAAGTAGATTTATTAATTCCAGTACTTCTTACCAAATCAGCAACCTTAAGTTTCCTTTCTGCTAATAAAACTGCCAAGTTTGAAATAATCATAAAATTTCCTACTTAAATCATAAAAAGTACTTGCAACAACATAAAAATATGATAATTTATGTCTTAGGAATAATTTTTCCTAGTTACCTAGTAAAAAATATGAGGCTCTATTATGTCATATACCTATCTCACAGCCCAGCAACTGGCTGAAAAAATCCAGTACGACGCTCGTACTATTCGCAACCAGCTAAAGGACAGTGTCTTTATCGAAGGTGTTCACTACATCCGTCCTTTTGGTGGCCGCAAAATTCTTTTTGTTTGGGAACGCATTGAAACTGAAATGCTTAAATTCACTGGTTTAAGCATGGATGCCCTGCAATAAGGCTTAGGAGGTTTAACTGATGGCTACCATCCGGGAACGAAGTGGCAAACTGATTGCCGACTTTCGCTACATGGGCATTCGTTGCAGAGAAACAACCAATCTTGAAGACAATGCTTATAACCGACGCATTTTGAAAAAACGTCTCGAACAGCTTGAAGCTGAAATTACTTTGGGAACTTTTGAATACGAAAAGTACTTTCCAAAAAGTAACCGTGTTGAGGAGTTTAAGGAAAAAAGAAGTCAGCAAATTGCTGTACAGACCAAAGTTCCTCTTTTTAAAGAGTTTACTGAATTGTGGTTTAAGCAGAAACAAGTTGAGTGGAGAACCTCATACCAGCAAAAGGTTTCAATTGTGATCAAAAACTATTTGATTCCTGCTTTTGGTAATCAGGTTCTCTCGAAAATCAAGAAGTCAGACTTGCTGAACTTCCGTGCCTCTCTCGCCAAAGTGACACACGGAAAAGATCAAACAAGTCTGAAAGCATCGAGGATCAATCAAATCATGACGCCTTTACGTATGATACTCAATGATGCGGCTGAACGATACGAGTTTGAGTCGCCTTATAAAAATATTAACAATCTGAAGGAAAGCAAGATTGAAGTCACACCTTTTTCTTTGGAAGAGGTGCATAAAATTCTTACCACAGTGCGTGAAGACTTCCGCCCCTATTACACCATTCGCTTTTTTACGGGTATGCGTACCAGTGAAATCGATGGTCTGCAATGGAAAAATATCGACTTACAGCGTCGTGAAATCCATATCAGAGAAGCGTTAGTGAATGGTGTGCTTGGTGCAACCAAAACTTATGGTTCTGACCGCACGATCCAGATGAATGACCGCGTTTACCAAGCCTTTCTGCAACAGAAAAGCTTAAATAATGGTAAATCAGAGTTTGTTTTCTGCAATCGTGATGGTGGACCTCTCGATTACCGTCTGGTGAATAAACGTGTCTGGCATCCGATCTTGCGCTTTCTAGGATTGAAGTCTAGAAGAGCCTACCAAACACGTCATACAGCAGCAACTCTTTGGTTGTCGGCAGGAGAAAATCCGGAATGGATCGCACGTCAATTGGGACATTCAACGACTGAAATGCTATTCCGAGTCTATAGCCGTTACATTCCCAATGTTACGCGCCGCGATGGCAGTGCATTTGAAGCCATGTTGGAAAAACTAAATACAGAGGAGCTTGCACATGAATAGTAAAGCTTTCTTTGGTGGTGTGGTCGTCAGCCCTGAAGCAGATATGGTCGCTCGTGAATTAATCCATGAGCTACACATTCCGAAACTGCACAATCTGGCCTTTTTGCTGGAAATCAATAAATGCTTCGATGATCACCAAGCATTAAGACTCTGGCTACAGCGAATGCTAGATGAAGGGCAAGCTCATTACGATGACTTGGCTCAACAGGCCCGTCTCCGCTTAATGAGTCTCGCTCACTCATAAAACAAACATAAAAGGTCATCAAATCGATGACCTTAGCCCCTTTATACCTATAAAAAGGTCAACATATGAATAAAGATATTTCAATTTGGATGCCACTCTATATTGGCGACCTACAGGCGAAATTTGCACGAATGACAGCAGAACAAATTGGTGCGGCACTGCTGTTAATGATGGATTTCTGGAAAAATGGTGCCATTCCTCATGATTTAGCAACGGTATGCAGCATCACGAAATTACCGCAGCACACCAAGGCTAAAACTTTGTTAAATACGCTGATAGCCCTGGAATTGTTTGAAGTCGAATCTGAGCAGATTCATTCAAATTTTTTAACCAGTTTAAAAAGCCAAGCATTGCAAAATCAGCAAATGAAATCTGATAAAGCTAAAAATGCAGCTCAAGCACGTTGGGGTAAATCCGCAAGTAATGCTCAAGCATCAACCAAGCAACGAAAAGTAAATGCTCAAGCAGCTCTTGAGAAGAGCCCGAGTATTACTCAAGTCATGCTTGAATCATGCCCTTCATCTTCATCTTCATCTTCATCTTCATCTTCATCTTCATCTTCATCTTCATCTTCAAATTTTGAAGAAAAAAATGAGAATTTTTTAGAAAATTCAAAGTGGATTTAGGAGATCAGTCATGAATACCATGCTTAAAACACTCCAGTTTCGCGCAGAAACAACGGAAACACTTTGCGCTACCCATCATATACCCTTGATGGAAATTGCAGGTCACAGGCTCTGTAAATTGTGTGCCAAAGAAACCGTCCATCACTCAAATGCAGCCTATGAGGATGAACTGCAACAGCGATTGCTACAACAGAAAATCAAAAACTCAGGGCTCAATAAACGCTATCTGGACCGTGGCTTCAAGAATTTTGTAGTTGCATGCCCTGCTCAAGACAATACCATCAAGCTATGTCAGGCCTTTGCACAACAGATTATTTCTGACCAAAACCCGAACATGTTGATGATTGGTACACCGGGTACAGGTAAAACCCATCTGAGTGCATCAATTATTCGCAACATTCTGCATAACAGTACAAAATCTGCACGCTACTATACCAGTGCAGAAATTGCTCAAAAAATGATGGACACATGGTCAGATGCTTCACTCTCTGAAAAGGAAGTTATCGAACATTTCTCCAGTTTTGATTTATTGGTGATTGATGAATATGGCCTGCATGACCGGCATGAGAAACGTTTGGAGATGGTGCATAAGATCTTATATAGCCGTTACGACAACATGAAGTCGACGCTGCTAATTTCCAATTTCACATTACAAAATATACAGCGGGATTTAGGTGTCCGATTATGGTCACGGTTGCATGAAAATAATTTGACTGTAGTGCCGTGTTATTGGGATGACCGAAGAATAAATGGATAGCTAAACTGTTTGCTTAAGCCAATTATCTCAATAAAATATAGGGGTAGCTTTGTACAACAAAGCCCTTGAACTGTTAACCTTAAGCATACAAATAAATTTCATAAACCCATTTATTTCAATCTAGCAGAAAAGTTGATTACAGCTTCTAAGATTTTAGAAGCTGTTTTTATTAATTTTCTAGGGCATTAATATAATTCTCGAATTAGAGACAATATTTATGAAGGCAACTACAAGGAATTAATGAGATGAAATAGTATTTAATTTCCGACTCTTTAAAATCAATATTCCATAATTTTCTACATTCATCTCACAAAGATAGTCAAAAAGAGACCTAAAGAATTTAATTTTAACTATTAAAATTAGGTTACTTTAGCTCCTCAATGTCAGGATCATTTTCTAAATATTCATATTGCGATAATAATTCCCAACATTCATTTTTTTTTGCCCATTCAGAAATCATTTTCCCTTTGGCACTTTCATGCAGGTATTTATTAACTTCCTCTGACCAAATCAGAATCTGTTTAACAAGTCCTTCAGAAAGTTTTTGATTTAACCAGATTTTTTGAAGGTTAACACGACTTCCGATTTTTTGAGATAAAATTGCCACTGTATATGCAGTTATATTAGCTTGGAAAGCAGGAAATTTTGACCTGATAACTTTCTGTGCAGTTTTGAATATGATGGTTTGTGCAATAATATTTTTATAATAGATGACATCAAATTGTAACTGCTTATCCTCATCGGTCGACTGAATCATATTCATAAATGCAGTAAAGTTCTTTTGCCCTCCTAAACTCACCAGATCAGGCTTTTGCTCCCATGCACAAACATATTTGGCTAATTCAGTTTTAGTAATTTTTCTGCTGGTAGGTATAAGTTCCTGTATACGTTTAATGCCAGCAGGAGTTTTGCCCTCACGCTCAAGCATTACTTTATAGCTTCCCCCAGCTCTTTCATAGAACCATCGGCTTACACCATCAGGGCAATAAGTTGATAGTGCTAACTTTTCAAGATTAATATGATAAGGTTTATTCGCTGAAAGATCCGATTGCTTGACTGCATTTTGGCTATTCGCATAGCGTGAAATATCTGAAATCAGTTGCTCTTCTTCCAGAGGGTCTGTTTTTCTTAAAACAATGATTTTCGCAGGTACATGCACAGCTTTCAGGTTAACTGCTGGATTTTTTTTCTTGGTAAAGAACATGGAAGCTGTTGTTTGTCCTCCATTTACGAT
This sequence comes from Acinetobacter sp. SwsAc4, assembly GCF_013391535.1. Classification (NCBI taxonomy): domain Bacteria; kingdom Pseudomonadati; phylum Pseudomonadota; class Gammaproteobacteria; order Moraxellales; family Moraxellaceae; genus Acinetobacter; species Acinetobacter sp. SwsAc4. Next base: position 26,512 of record NZ_JACAXC010000011.1, on the reverse strand, counting down.
TTGCATTCCCTTTAACCAAGAGATACCAATTCCACCGTTTTCTAATCTGCCTAAATGTGCTTCATCTGCGATAATTACCACGCCATTGTTGTAAGCCATGAAACGTTCTGGCTGATCAATTAAAGTATCACGGATACCTTTATTTACTTTTCCTGTCTGACTTAAAAAAGATCTAACGTTTGCCTCTAGAATACGTGGACCATATTTTTCATATACATATCTTAAAGCCTCTCCAGGAATTACAGTCATTGCATAATCATACTCTCCATGCTCATTTGGAACCCACACACATGGAAGTGGGCTACCAGAAACATGTTCAAAATTCACAATGAGTTCATCCCTAGGTTTACCTTCTTGTAGGTGATTAAATAGCCTTGATATATCAATAACTTCAAGTTTTATTGTTTTACCTTGTATTTCTCTACTTTGAAATTGACGAGTTTTTGCCACTCTGTCTGTTAATACATAAATCCGTATCTGTTCAAATTGAGAATAACCATCTTCTATCGTACGAACTAATGGGTATGCTTCATGAGACTCATCCATTTTTGAAGATAGCTTTTTTTCAACACAGTATTTGAGAAATCTCAAACAGCGTTCTGCTGCTGCTTTAATTTCTGAGTCAGGAATATTTTCTAATTCGTTATTGCCACTATATTCAGTAACATATAGATCTAATTGATCGGCTTCTTCAGATATTGCAAAGCCACTTAAACGGAGTATACCTTGTATATTTGCATAATAACGACACATCTCAGGCTCGAATGTCATACCAATCTCTGACATGTGCTGAGTAACAATTTCAGTAAATATAACTTCTGCATATAAACCTTGTTGATCTGATTCTTCAGTTCGTGTAGATATTTCAGTTTGTACATCACTCTGAATATTTTTTAAAAAATCAATTAATTCCACAATTTCCAATTCCTAATTTCTGAAGAACTAAACTTAAATCAATAGACTGGTTTATAAAGGGTGTTAAATCTATTTCATATTTAGCATGTCTTATATTTACAGCGATATTCCCAGGTACTAATCGTGGAAAATTTTCATCAACCAACCAAAAAAACGAGTTTTCAGTTTTAAATTTACGGATATAGTTTTCTTTCTCACTTTCCAGATATCCAATTCTCAACAAAAGGTTATTAAACCTAGAAAGTTCAGCTGGATAATCATTTAACTGCTCACGAATTAAATTAATTCGTTCAGTTAATGTTTTACCTACTGAATTTAGAGAAAAACGATAGCCATTTAAAAATAGTGGTGATTTCTCACTATCATCTAATTGTTCGAGTGAATTAATTTTTGCAACAAAACCTTGATTTGATAATGTACTTTTAGTTTCTATAGCACCAGAACCCATTTCAAAGTCTTTTAGGCCATCCAGAGGCCCTTTCCAAGCATTTAATACTTCTGAGATAGGTAGATTTAAGGAAATTAAACTCAATATTACCTCTAACTCCCCTATTAAACCTAATTCCGCCTCCTGAGAGAGCTCTCGCTCCCCTTTCGACATAAAAGAAAGCCAAGCATAAATTCTATTAATAAATACAGAAACTAGTTTATTTTCATTCAAGTCCTGATATTGGATTATTGTGTTACATACATCCACAATCATCTTTGTGAATAAGTCCAGATCACCTCACGGCTTTGTTGCATAAACATTCAAAAGCTGAGTTCTCCCCAATCCATTCAAATTTAAGACACAACTTGGGTGCGAGGTCTACCTAATTCCGTAAATCTATTCAGAACTGCCACACGCGCATGAATTTCATTGACCTGACTTTGAAAATGTCTTGCCGTCAGCCTATCACCTAATAATTTGATGCAATGCATCTTGGTTTCCACCAAACTACGACGGTGATAACCCGACCATTTTTTCCATAGGGTTCTGCCTAAATGTTTAACCGTTTGAAGTAACTCATTTCGTTCTATTGAACTTATTTTAGAATCTTTCCAGGGCTTGGCATTCTTTCTGGGTGGAATTACTGCATGTGCTTGACGATCTGAAATCACTTGTCTGCAGCACTTCGTGTCGTACGCGCCATCGGTATAGACAGAATCTATTCGCTCATCTAGTGGAATTTGATCCAGTAAATCACCTAGTACTTGTGAATCACTGACATTATTTGTCGTAAGCTGAACGGCACGTATTTGCAGTGTTTCAGCATCTATACCAATATGCAGTTTACGCCATTGCCGACGGTATTCAGGCTGATGTTTTTTACGCTTCCATTCGCCTTCACCTAAAAATTTTAAACCCGTAGAGTCGACGAGTAGGTGTAACCCATCACGACTTTTCTGATAGCTTATCGCAATATCAATATGCTTTTGTCGTCTACAAAGGGTGGAGTAATCTGGTGCTGTCCAATTCAAGCCACAGAGTTTAATCAGGCTTTGAACAAAGCCAGTAACCATACGTAAAGAAAGACGGAATAGAGATTTGATCATTAAACAGCATTGAATCGCTGTATCGGAATAAGTTTGATTTCGTCCGTGCTTGCCTTGTGGTTGTGCATACCATTGCGTCTTAGGATCAAACCAGATTGAAATATTTCCTCGCTTGATTAAAGCTTGGTTATACGAGGACCAATTGGTTGTACGATAGATTTTAGGTGTAGGCTTCTTCATCTGGAAATTATATTACTGAAGAAGCCTTCAAGAATAGCTTTGTGCAACAAAGCCAATCTATACTACCTTTTATGAAAATTGGTTCATATTTTTTCATCAAATTGAGAAAATAAAAATCGAAAATAACCCTTATCAATTTCAGTTAAATTTTTAAAATCATGTTAAAAAATTACATATTTTTTGTTATTTTCAACATAACTTATAGTATAATTATAATATATAAAACAGCATCTTGTGATAGGAAAATGAAAAAATGAAGCTCACATCTAATAAATTTTTAATTCCCTTTACTCTTATCATTTTAATCAGCAGTTTTTTAATTATTCTCTACCGTATTACTATCAGCTAATACAGAAATTTTTCATATAATGATATGAAAAGAATTTAAAAAATTTAGATCAAATGAAAACCGACATAATTTAGATATATTCAAATTATGTCATTATTGTTTCATCGTACTCATTCGCTATGAAATAAAATAAGCCAAATGAAATATTTTTACCAAGGCAAAAAGATCAACTTCGGCATCTGGACAGGTAAGACTTGATCAAAATATAAAGTACCCAAAAATGTTTATCCTATTTAAATGTGTTAAATCAAAAAACAATGACCATCCAACAACTTAAAATATTATATCTGCCTATAACTTTATTTGACAAAAGGTGGCAAAGTGCTTGCTACTTTAAAATTAGTGGCATTCCACCTGTATCGAAAGATCATAATTTCTTAAATGTTGTTGAATAGGCCTAAAAAGAGTTAACTTTAAGTTAAGCATTTACTTTATAACGCTTAACAAAAAGTGCTGCGCATTATGTGGCTTTTCATTTTCTATGCATGAGTTACGCTTCCAACTACCATCACTTTGTAATAGCCATGCTTGTTGATTATCCATTAAATAATTTTCTAACCCTTGCTGATAAATTCTTTTTTTGAGTCTAGTATTTTCAATAGGAAAGCACACTTCAACACGTTTAAATAAATTACGCTCCATCCAGTCAGCACTAGAACAATACACACGTGTATCACCATTATTGTAAAAATAATAGACACGAGTATGCTCAAGAAAACGCCCTACAATTGAGCGAACACGAATATTTTCTGATAAGCCAATTAGGCCTGGACGTAAACAACAAATAGAACGAATGATTAATTCTATTTGCACACCAGCTTGAGAAGCTTCGTATAATTTATTAATCAATTGAACTTCGGTTAGTGCATTGACCTTAATGATAATTTTTGCCGGTTTCCCTGCTTTCGCAAGCACAATCTCGTTTTCAATAAAATTCATCAACTGACTATGCAAAGTAAATGGTGCATGTAGAAGTTTCTTTAACTTCACCATTTTGCCCATACCGGTTAATTCTTGAAAAATACGATGTACATCTTCACACAAATCTTGATTGGTCGTTAATAAACCGTAATCAGTGTAAATTTTGGCATTGCCAGCATGATAATTTCCTGTACCTAAATGTGCGTAGCGCACCAGTTTTTGATTTTCTCGGCGTACCACCAAAATCATTTTGGCATGAGTTTTATAGCCGACAATGCCATATACCACCACGGCACCCGCTTCCTGTAAAACATTGGCAACAGCGATATTGGACTCTTCATCAAACCGTGCCCGTAATTCAATCACTGCGGTGACTTCTTTACCATTTCTTGCCGCCTCAGCCAAAATTTGCACAATTTCTGAATTTGCACCGCTACGGTACAAGGTCTGTTTAATGGCCAAAACATGCGGATCTTGCGCGGCTTCACGTAATAATCGAATTACAGGGGAAAATGATTCAAAAGGATGATGCAATAAAATATCTTGTTTCTGCATCGCACTGAAAATATTTGCAGATTTTTTCAGTATTTTTGGAATCACAGGAGTATGTGGCTCATAGCGTAAATATGGGCGTTTAAAATCCGAGACCAATCGAGCCAAATTAACAGGCCCGTCGACACGATACAATTGATGTGCATGTAAATCGAATTCTTTGAGTAAGTATTCATAAATATGTGTTGGACAATTTTTATTGACCTCCAAACGTACTGCCCGACCAAAACGGCGTGAACTGAGTTCGTCTTTTAAGGCTTCCGCTAAGTCTTCAACATCTTCAGTTAACGTTAAATCTGCATTTCGGGTTACTCTAAATTGATAGCAACCCGTTGCCGTCATTCCCGGAAATAAATCAGACACATGAGTATGAATAATTGAAGAGAGCATCACATGATGCTCTTTGCCTTCGGTCAACTCATCTGGCAAACGCACCACACGTGGCAATGAACGTGGTGCAGGAACCACTGCCAAATCGATCTGACGGCCAAAGGCATCCTTACCTTCCAAAGTCACAATGAAATTAAGTGATTTGTTGACCAAGCGTGGAAAGGGATGCGCAGGATCTAAACTTATTGGTGTTAAGGCTGGTGCAACCTGTTCCTGAAAATATTTTTTGACCCAATTAGATTGTGCTTGAGTTAACTCTCCACGTCTTAAAAAGCTGATGCCTTCTTCTCTTAACTGCGGAAAAATTTGCTCATTTAAAATTTGATATTGGCGTTCAATCGCAGCATGTGCTGTCTCCGAAATTTGATGTAAAATTTCTTGTGGGGATAAACCATCAGCCGTTTGTATGTCTCGCTCTTGAACAAAATGTTCCAACATAGTTGCAACACGAATTTCAAAAAACTCATCTAAATTTCTAGAAAAAATTAATAAAAAATTCAATTTTTCTAAGAGTGGATTTAAAGGATCGACCGCTTGTTCTAAGACACGTAAATTAAAATCTAAAATTGACAACTCGCGATTAATATATCGCTCAACTTGACCATATACCGGGGGGGAGGCTTGTGTAACTACGGAATTCATATACTACCCATATTTCTTAAAAGCAATGCCATTTTTAGTTGGCTAAAAATAAATAGAATTACAAAACAAAAACTTAAATACCATTCTAAAATATTGAAAATAAATCCTAAATTTACTGAATAACCATCCAAAGTACCGCCATTAAAATCGCCATATGCAGCATTTGTGCGGGGGCAAAATATAGAAAATATTTCCCGCCACCAGTTAAAAATGCATTGATGCTTTTAGAAAATGCATGTGCAGCCAAACCAATCATCATAGCGTAGACCAACGTCATCTGCTGTGGTGTTCCTTGCATCACCACCGTTGCCATGGCGGCATGTACTTCAAATAAAGAAGCGAAGAATGCCCCAATAATCAAACCGCTATCACCCAACACTACATTCAAGCCATATACCGCTGCTTGAATCACTGTCAGTGTTACCACAATGATTAAGGCTTCCTTAATGCTGAACATACGACTGTCCATATGCGTAATATCATTTTGTGGTGTAGCCTGTTGACCCATCGTCGCTTTGGATGAATGAATTAACATCAAGGCAATGATCAAAAGCACTGCAATGCCAATACTGCAAGGCAACAATAAAACCTTAAACCAAGCAAAATTAATCCCTGCGACAATAATCAGCAGCTGTAACAGGGTCGCAATACAGGAAATTAAGCCTGCACCAGCATTAGATTTGGCTTCTGCTTTGCCTGAACGGACTTCCATGCCCAAACTGGCAATAGTTGCGGTGCTAGAAACAAAACCGGATGCCAAAGATGACAACATCAAAGCTTTATTGTTTGGCAAGAGACGTTTAGCAATATGTGCCAAGGACTGTACGCCTAAAATCATGATCAGCAGTTTTAGAATCACATATGGATTGAGTACTGTGCCCCACATTGCCTGATCCGGCATCAGTGGCAACGCAATTAAAATCAGTGCCAGTAAAAACAAACCGTCACGCAGTTCAAAATGCTGAATCCAATTGCCAGCAAAATAATGCAATGACTGCTTGCCCATTAAAATCAGACACAACACTACCGCTAACCCTGCAGCAAGCGGCACATTAAACACACATAATGCACCAATCAAATAGGTCATCAAAAATGCCAGTTCAGTGGTCGCACCAATATCCTGTTTTTGTTTAATCAGACTATAAACACAAAAAGTCGTAACCGAAAATGCACCTAAGATACCTACTGCAAGATGCAGTAAAAAACATACTGCCCCAAGCAAGGCGCAAATGGTAAATGAACGCAGTCCGGCAAAACTGGGTTCACTTTCTTTACGATTATGCTTTTCTCGTTCTAAACCGATTAATAAACCGCAGCCTAAAGCAGATGCCATGATTCTCAATAATTCTTGAAAGGATAAATCTAGTAATACAGTATTCAATGTCTTAGCCTCAGCACAGCGGAATAAAAAACCCGAGGAACCACATTCATCAAGACTCCTCTAAAAGACGCTCATACATCACATTAGAGAAACGATAGCTATGTGCAATTAAGCGATCCATCCAACGCTGTGCAGCTAATAATTCCACCCCTTTGGACGCGCTTAATTGATTTACTTCGGTATATTCCATGACTTTTTCGCGCATTTCGGCACGATGGCTACTGGTCCATTTTTTTAAGTGATTTAAATCGGCTCTAAGACTTTCAATGACTGATTGATCTGCTAACTGTTCTATATTTGAAAAGTAACTTTCTAAAATATTGCAATAATCTAGTGCTAACTGAAAAATTGCCGGCTGTGTTCGTAGCAATATGGCATTATCTAAACGCTCTAAATCATTATGTAAGACACGTACATAGACCATTACTCGCAGTAATGATAAGAATTTTTGTTTGAGTGCAGGATGCTCAGGAATCGCTATTTTTTCTAAATACTGCTCAATATGCTGAATAATCTCATTCAGCGTATTCAACTGTTGATGTCTAGGTAATGTACCGGTCTGAAAAACCATTTGTAGAATTTTAAAAATCTCAAATATGCTGAAATATACCGCCTTTTCCGCGGCCTGTACTGCAATGGCAGGTACTTGCAAACTTGCATCATCCAGACTGTCTAAAATGGCAGGATTATTACTTGGCAACCATTGGATAATTTTCTGTTCTAAAAATTTCAGACTTGGCATAAACATACATGCCCCCAACACACTGAATGCTGTATGAAACATCGCGAGCATAATCACTTGATCAATGCTGCTGAAAAATGCACTGTGTTTAATCAACCAAAGAAAAAACGGTGCTAACAGGAAAAATGCAGCAATCGCACTCACGAGATTAAAAATCACGTTCACAGCAACTGTTCGTTTGGCATTGATCGAAGCGCCAATCACCGAAATCACGGTAATGCTGACTGCACCAATATTTTGCCCAATCACCATATATAGCGCCTGCGGCAAGTCAATCGCACCACTGACTAAGGCAGCCATAGTCGCTGTAATAGATGCACTAGAGGACTGCAGCAGCATTGCCATAATGATGCCGATCAGCACCAAAACCAATTGTGACCACAAGCTGTCATAACCAAAAAAGGATAAATCTGAGTGTACAGCAAACCCCGCCATGGCTTTTTGCAAAACATCGATGCCAAAGAAAATCAGACCAAAGCCTGCAATCACAAGGCCCAATAAGGCCATTTGGCCTTTAGCGATGAGTTTAAGCAGAGCGCCTAAAGCAATCATCGGTAATGCCAACATGGAAATGGAAAATTTCATGCCCAAAAATGCCACAATCCAACCAGTACTGGTTGTGCCGATATTGGCACCAATCACCACACTCATGGCTTGCGTGAAACTGAGTACCCCTGCTCCGACAAAACCAATGGCGGCGACAATTGTTGCTGTAGATGAATGCACCAGCAATGTCATACCCAAACCTGACAGCATGGCTTTAAACGGCGTTGCCGTAAACCTTGTCAGTAACTCCTTCAAGGTCTGACCTGCAATTTCTTTAAGGCTATCAGTCAGTAACGTCATACCAATTAAAAATAGACCGACACCGCCACATAGTTCAGAGAGAATTTGAAGCACTACATTCCCCTATAAATTTCAAAAAAATTATGCTATTCAATGACATTTATTTAAATCTTGCGCCATTGAATTATTATCAAAGAATAAAAAAAAAGCAGGCAGACTATTCGGGGAGTCATCTGCCTGCAAAAGGGAAACCCTTTACGCCATGGTATGAATCGTGTCTTTAAAGCGCTTCCAAGACACATAAAAAAACACTGACGCAATACCTAACAACCATACAAATGATGGCCACACCACATCGAATCCTGCATTACGGTATAAAATGGCCTGAGCCAAAGAGACGAAGTGTGTAGTTGGGGCAATCATCATGACCTGCTGCACAATTTCCGGCATACTTTCACGTGGAGTTGAGCCGCCTGATAGCATTTGCATCGGAATCAATACGAGCATCATGAGCAAACCAAACTGCGGCATAGATTTAGATACAGTTGCCATGTAAATACCCATTGAAGTTGTTGCAAACAGTGTGAGTAAGGCGCCAAAGAAAAAGAGCGGCAAACTACCATCAATCGGGACATGCAATACACCCTGAATCACGACTTTTAAGCCAACAAATACTGCGATCAATACCACAAGACTCATTGACCAGACTTTGGACATCATGATTTCAAATACCGTTACTGGCATCACCATCAAATGTTCAATGGTGCCATGCTCACGTTCACGAATCAGCGCTGCACCAGTCAGAATAATTGAAAGCATTGCCACGTTATTAATAATCCGCATGACACTCATAAACCATTGATTTTCCAGTGTTGGATTAAAACGGGAGCGTATCGCCAAATCTATAGGCAGATTAGTAACTTCACGGTTACGCAGCACATATTCATTCACTTCAGCCTGAATAATTTGCTGAATATAGCCTGCACCAGACATAGCCTGACTCATGCGGGTCGCATCGACATTGACCTGAATCTCAGCGCTGTCGCCAGATAATACATCTAGCTGAAAATTTGCTGGAATATTTACAGCAAAAGTAAACTCACCAGCATCCATCCCCGAATCCATCGTACTGAGCATAGCCGTTTTACTGGTGAAATTTGGTGGATAAAAAGCTGAGGAAATCCGCTCAGACAAAATCGAGTGATCCTCATCAACAATTGCAATAGGGGCCATATTTAGCGTGTCTTTCACTGCAGTTGATGAGGTGTAAATCGATAAGGTAAACGTGTAAATAATCAACACTAACATTATCGGATCTCGCCACAAGCTCCAAAGCTCTTTACAGCCGAGCTGATAGATATTCTGTAATTTTGTGAACATCTTATTGCTCCTGTTTTTTCAACAAAACAATGGCCGCAAACATAATCACCGGAACAGCGAGAGCCATTATCCAGATAGCCTGCTTGAGATCTGCAAAGTCCAAACCTTTATTAAAAATTCCACGGCTGATATTCACCATATGTGTTGCAGGATATATCTCCCCAAACCAACGCCCAAAACCTTCCAAAGAAGATACAGGATTGATAATTCCAGCAAACTGCATAACTGGTATCAAAGTCCCAATCATGACTAAAAACATTGAAGCAATCTGGCTTTTGGTAATAGTAGATGCCAATAGGCCCATACCTGTGGCAAAAATTACAAACAAAAAAGAAGCTAAGGTCAGAGCAAAGAAGCTACCTTTTACAGGTACATCAAATAAAGTAACCATGACCAAACACATAAGGAAATAGTTCAACATTGCCAACAAGATATATGGAATCTGTTTACCAATTAAAAATTCTGTCCGCGTCACTGGTGTGACATACAAATTCACAATCGAACCTAATTCTTTTTCTCGCACCACAGATAAAGCAGTCAACATGGCAGGAATCAACAGTAATAATAAAGGCAATACTGCGGGGGTCATCGCAGGTAAACTTTTAATATCTGGGTTATAGCGGTAACGAGTTTCAACACTCACAGTACTAGATGTTTTATAACCACTTTGTTCCAATGCTTTTTGCATCAGCCAATACGTGTGAATCCCCTGCACATAACCTTGCACAGTTTCTGCACGCTGTGGCATCGCACCATCAATCCACGCAGCGACTTGCACCTGTTCACCACGAGCAACATCACGAGCAAAATTAGGCGGAATTTCTATCGCTAAGGAAATTTCACCGCTACGCATTCGCCGATCGATATCGTCATAACTTTGCAACGGTGGTTTTTCAATAAAATAGCGTGACCCCGCAATACTCATGCTGTAGTTTTGACTTAAGCTCGTTTGGTCACGATCCAGCACAGCGAATTTGAGGTCTTCAACATCCATGGTGATGCCGTAGCCCATGACCAGCAGTAAAATTAATGACCCCATTAAAGCCATGGTTGCGCGAATCGGATCACGCGCCAACTCCAAAGACTCACGCCAGGCAAAACTCAATAACCGGCGCAAACTGAATTTTTTTGGCTTGGCATTCAGTTCTTTACTGCCATTTGTTTCAGCAATACTTTCCGCCAAATCATTGGGCTGATCTTTAGTGCCTGCACCAGCATCAATCAAATAACCGATAAAAGCTTCTTCAAGTGTTTCAGCATGGCGGTTTTTAATCAGCTGTGCTGGTGACGCACTGTCAAGCACCCGTCCAGCGTGCATCATTGACATTCGGTCACAGCGCAAGGCTTCATTCATAAAATGCGTTGAAATAAAGATCGTGACCCCATCATTACGCGACAAATTGATTAAATAGCGCCAGAAATTATCACGCGCAATCGGGTCAACCCCAGATGTTGGTTCATCCAGAATTAAAATTTCAGGATTATGCACCAGTGCCACTGCGAGTGATAAACGCTGACGAACCCCCAAGGGCAAATCATCAGGCAGTTTTTCTTTCACATTCTCAAGATCAAAACGCTCGAGCATCAGTTGTACACGCGGCTCAATTTGCTCTTGTGGCACATGAAATAATTTGGCATGTAAGACCAAATTCTGCACAATGGTCAGCTCGCTGTATAGGGAAAATGCCTGCGACATATAGCCGACACGGCGACGAGTTTCAATATTGTTGCCCTCTACAGGCTCACCAAACAGCCACGCCTGACCTTCTGAGGCTTCTAAAAGTCCCGTCAGCACTTTCATGGTGGTGGATTTACCACAACCATTCGAGCCTAAGAAACCAAATATTTCACCACGCTTAATTTTAAAATTAACATGATCTACCGCAGTAAAATCACCAAATTTCACTGTTAAATCTTGCGCTTCAAGAGCATAGCTTTCTGAACCGTAGTCAGGTAAAGGCGGAATCACCACAGGCTCATAGCCGAGCTTTTTTTCTTCTGGCAATAGTTGAATAAAAGCATCTTCTAAACTGTTACATTGCGTTTCAGTCAATAATTCTTGTGGTGTGCCAGTTTTTAAAATCTGCCCATCATCCATCATCGCCAGCCAGTCAAAGCCTTGTGCTTCATCCATATAAGCAGTAGCAACAATAACACTCATCTGTGGACGAACTTTGCGAATGCGGTTAATTAATTCCCAAAATTGCGCTCGCGCCAAAGGGTCAACCCCTGTGGTCGGCTCATCTAAAATCAGAAAATCGGGATCATGAATCAAAGAACAGCACAGACTTAATTTCTGCTTCATCCCACCCGATAATTTACCCGCAGGACGGTCGAGAAAATTGTACAAGCCTGTGCTTTTGGTCAGATCATCAATCCGTTTGCGTCGCTCGGCAGCATCATGCCCAAACAGACGTGCCACAAACTGTAAATTCTCTTCAACCGATAAAGTTTTATATAGGTTTTTCCCTAAACCCTGCGGCATATAGGCAATATGTGGGCAAACACGGGTACGGTGTTGTTTATCGGCAATATCACCGCCCAACACCTTTAAGCGACCTTGCTGTACAATTTTCGCCCCTGACAGCAAAGCCAATAGACTGGATTTCCCCACCCCATCTGGACCGATTAAACCGATCATGCAGCCTGCTGGTAAGGATAGCGACACTTGATTCAGTGCAACCGTTTTTCCATATTTCAGACTAACATTTTCAATTTCTGCAACAACCGATCCTTTTTCAGATTGTTGTGTCATCATTTAACTGTGTTCTCTAAAAATGTCGGCCAAGCTGCCTGATCATCAATTTTGATATATGCCACACCTGGCAAACCTGTTTTGACTTGTTCGATATATTTGTTCAATAAAGTTGGATCAATTTTCGCTTTAACACGGAACATCAGTTTTTGACGTTCGCTTTCCGTTTCCACCGATTTTGGTGTGAACTGTGCAGTATCGGCAACAAAAGACACTGTAGCTGGAATCACCACATTTTTCGCAGCATCCAATACAATACGTACTTCTGTTCCAATAGCAATTTTACCTGCAACGGTTTCAGGCAAAAAGAACGTCATATACACATCAGATAAATCAATCAGATTGAGCACACGCCCGCCCGCTGCCACCAACTCACCCGGCTGCGCGACACGGAACTGAACACGTGCTTTTAATGGTGCACGTAACTGTGCATCATCCATATCAAATTTAATCCGTTCCACCGAGGCTTTGATGGCATCGACTTGAGAATGTGCGGCTGACACTTGGCTTTTAGACGCAACAATTGCCCCTTGGGCACTTTGTACCTGTGCTTTGGCTGCGCTTAATACCGCAATGGCTTGCTGTGCTGCGGCACGTTCATCATCCAGTTGTTGCTTGGACGATGCGCCTTCTTTGGCTAAAACTTCGGTACGCGCTAAACGATTTTTAGCCGCCATCAGTTCTGTTTCACGCTGTTGTACCATGGCTTCAGCGGCGGCTTTTTCGCTGATCCGCATCGCCACTTGTGCTTCCGCTGTCGCAATCGCATCCTGGGCTTGACGCTGTTGTGCTTCCAATTCACGTAACTGGGCTTCTAAAGTCGAAATTTTAACCCGCGCCAAGATTTGACCAGGCTCGACAAAGTCACCTTCTTTAACCAAAATTTCTTCTAACTGACCAGATAGCTTACTAGATACGTTAATTTCAGTGGCTTCAATACGTCCATTGCCACTGACTAAGGCATCAGTGTCTGGCTTATTCATATTTTTCCAGATCAGATAAGCGACCAACCCTAAAACAACGATGAACCCAGCAATGGTTATTTTCTTAAAATTCATGTTTAATTACCCAATATTTTAAATTTTTTTTGCAAATGCGGTGTCACCACCCAAGGCAAAATAAAGACTGACATAGGACTGCATTAAGCTACTTTGCGTTTCAATCCATTGCTGTTCTGCACTAAGTAAATTGCGCTGTGCATCCAAAACGTCTAAATATCCCACAGCACCGTTGTCATAACGCAGTTGTGCCAGCCGTGCAGTTTCCTGGAAAGCACTGAGTCCTTGTTTCTGAATCCGTAATTGTTGATCTAAATATTTCTGTTGAACCAGTGCATCAGAGACTTCACGGAATGCGTTCTGTACCGTCTTTTCATACTCTGCCACTGCAATCTCTTTACGCACTTCTGCTAAGGTCAAATTATTTTTTAGACGACCCGCAGTAAAAATCGGCACACTGATACTTGGAGCAAACGACCAAACACTGCTGCCAGATTTAAATAAATCGTCTAAATCTGCACTGGCTGTTCCAAAACTGCCCGTCAGTGCGATACGTGGAAAAAATGCTGCGCGTGCCGCATAGATATTGGCATGCTTAGATTTAAGCATTGCTTCCGCAGCATGAATATCAGGACGGTTCAACAATAAGTCTGAAGGCAAACCCGTTTGTAGCATACTTGTTTTAAAAGTCACTTGATCTAAATCTGTTTTAGGCAAAGAAATCGGCTGTCCCACCAATTGCACTAAATAGTTTGCAGTCAGTGCACGGGATTTCTGTAATTCAGCCACTAAAGCTTGACCATTACTGAGCATTGTTTTTGCTTGCATGTATTCCACTTTAGAGCCTGCACCCACCTCAAAACGGCGCTTAAAAATTCGTACTGATTTTTCATAATTCTGTACAGAGCGCTGAGCAAAATGGATGCGTTTATCCAGTTCAGATAACGTTAAATAACTTTGAACAGTTTGCTGCATAATACTATTGCGTGCTGCACGCACATTGCTTTCAACTGCAAGAAATTGCTGCAAAGCCGCTTCATTCAAGCTGCGGATACGACCCCACAAATCCAGCTCCCATTGGTTCATGCCAAGACCCACAGAATACTGACTGGATGTCACTTCTCTACCGACATAAGATAAGTCGGCAGGCACATGACTGCGTTCCATGCTCGCAGTACCACCTATATTCGGAAAAAGTTCAGCACGTTGAATGTTATAAGCCGCTTGTGCTTCATGCATACGTAATGAAGCAATCTTTAAATCCTGATTCGCCACTAGTGCCAGATCGACAATATTAATAAGTTGTTGATCTTTGACATAATCAATCCAAGAAAGTGCTTGGTAAGAGTGCTGAGTTTGAATCGGATAATTATGAGATAAAGAAATTTTAGGCTGTTGATAAGGATCTATTTGTTGACAACCAGTAATACTGAATATAATTAAAAAACTACTATATTTTAATTGGGTAAATTGCATAATATTATTCACCCCAAAAATTAACAGAATGATACAAATGAGAATTTGAAAACATATTTTTCAAATGAATATAAACTAACTGCTTCAATCTAATTTCAATATTAAAATTAGGATCTACCATCCAGTTATGAACTAAACCCATCAATGATGTTTTAAGAAAATCATGTACCATTTCAATATCTACATTTCGTGATAATTCCTCTAGAGCTAATGCTTCTTTAAGCCATTTAATAGTGTTTTCCTCACGAATATTACGAGATTTTACCAGACATTCATTTAAAATTTTATTTTGTTCTAAACCATAAAATCTCAACCAAAAATATGCTCTATATTTTTCACGATACAAATAAAAATCATCTGAAATACTTAAAATTAATGAATTAATAGCATCTAAACCATATTTATTATTAGTTGCAATTTTAGATTTCTCATTTAACCAGTTTTCCAAATAATTTAAAACTCGAACAAGTAATTGATCCTTAGAACCATAGCGCCTAGAAACCAAACCGCGACTGTATCCTGCATTCACACCTACTGCCTCTAATGTAACTGCATTAACGCCACCTTCTGATAGAAGCTTAATAGTCTGATTCACCATCTTAAAATCAGATTCAATTGCTCTAACCTGTGTCTTTTTCTTAAAAAAAGCATTATTCAAGTTTTCTTTATGTTCTAAAACAGTTGAAATCTCAAGACTCACAACAGCCCCCATCCAAAGACATATAAAAATATTGCTATTAACAAATTTTTCTTATAAAGAATATAAACTTAAAATAAAAAAAGGTCAAAAATTAATTTTTTAATATTTTAAATACTAATAAATATTAATAAATAACAATAACTTATATTAATAACACTAATAAAAATAATAATTAAAAAAATACCGATCTTTTTAGTCGGTTTTGTTTTACTGGCACAAAAAAAAAGTTGTTGCAAAACAACTTTAATCATAAAACAATAACATTGACTACAACTGAATTTATAATTATTTTATTAAAAATTTTTTAAACGAGACTTAAAATGAATTATCAAGACCTCTCCATTAAATTAATTCAAGAACAATATAAACTCAAGAATTCTAAATCAAAAAGTATATTAGTAATAATTGGCGGAATTGAACTAACGCGAAAAAATCAATCAATCAAAAAGCTAAGTGAATTAATGGATCCTAGATATTTAAAAATTAAGGCTGAAACCCCAAATAGAGTCAAAGAAAATAAATTAATTTGGCAACCATACATAAATGACATTCCAAAAAAAGGACAAATCATGTTTTTTTATGGAAATTGGTATACTGATTTACTAGCGTCAACTATATTAAATGATGAAGAAATACAAAATAATACATTCAACGAACACTTAAAGCGTATATATGAATTTGAAAGTTACTTAAAAAATAATAATGTAGATATTATTAAAGTTTGGTTTGAAGTTTCATGGAGCAAAGTAAAAATTCGCACAAAAAATATTGATATTATTGATAAAATCCAAAGAGTTCCACGTTTTACATGGGATGATTTTCCACAAAAAAAATGGAAAACTAAAACCTTATACAATCAAATTAAAACTTTAAGAAATAGATTCACCCACGATTGGGTAATCATTAATAGTGAAAACAATATAGAAAGAAATACACAGTTTTCTCAATTAATACTTAAACATCTAAAACTACCACCTGTACAAATTAAGAATAAATTAAAATATCAGGCGGCACCTATTCCTTCAAGTTTAACTCAAATAAAAAAAAGTGAAATTAGCCACATAGAGTATAAAAAAACCATTAAACAACTAGAAAGGAAAGTCGCAGATGTTCTACGTTATTCATCACATAACGTTGTATTAGTTTTTGAAGGTATGGATGCCGCAGGTAAAGGCAGTTCAATTAAGCGCATCATTAAATTTCTAGGGCTACACGAATATAATATTCATAGTATTTCAGCACCAGAAAATTTTGAACGATTACGTCCTTATTTGTGGCGTTTTTGGAATAAGCATTCAACGAATGGGGCACTTAATATTTTTGATCGCAGCTGGTATGGACGTGTACTTGTAGAACGTGTAGAAGATTTAATTAACCCAATAGAATGGCAAAATGCTTATGAAGAAATAAATCAGTATGAAAAACAACTGTCTGATACGAATACAATTGTTATAAAATTTTGGCTAGCAATTTCAAAAGATGAACAATTACGTCGTTTTTACATGCGAAAAAATACACCTCAAAAAAACTTCAAATTAACAGAAGATGATTGGCGTAATAGAGAAAAGTGGGATGCCTACTTACAAGCAGCTTCAGATATGTTCAAATACACGAGCACAGATATTTCTCCTTGGTACATCATTGCCAATGATAGTAAATATGCTGCACGAATTGAAATTTTGCAAACTATCCTTCATAGCGTACAAAATAAAAATTTAGGTCACTTAGAAAACTTATAAGATTATATAAAGATATTTTATAATCAAATCAGGTGCCATTAGCATCTCTAAAGAATGAGTCCAAAAGCATTTGAAACAGCTTCAAAATGAGGCTGTCTCATACTGGGATAACTAGAGCTGTCCCCTATGAACTCAAAATAATAGCCCTCTAGGTAAAGAGGTCCATTTTAATTTTGAGGCTGTATTAATTTAATATTCAACTTCTTTCAGTTCTTTAGCTATTAAAAATTTTCAAGCTCCGTTTTTATCAGGCTTGAAACTATACCTCTAATGTGTAAATAAGGCTGAAAACTCGAGTGGGAGATTGATTGCTTAGAATATTTGTAACAATTTCTACCTGTTTCAATTTTTTAATTTCCTAAGTAAGAACCTCTATATCTTTAAATATACAGCATGTTATAGATTGTTATTTAGTTCTTAAAATTATATAAAAATAACAACATATTGTATATTAATTGTAAATATACACAAAATATAGGGTGAATCAACCTTGTTTAATATTTCAAAAAATTATAAGAATATTCACTTGATTATTTTTTAAACTTTTTGGGGACTATGGAAACGGCTTTTGATTTCAATGAAAAATTTGGCGCACCTAAAAAATTGTTGTGCAAAAATTTTAATAAACTCCAAATCAGTATACACCCTGATTTTTCTGGAATTTATCTTTGCTATCAAGAGGCTTTCAAAGCTTTAAAAACAGATCTAGGTATCTTGAATCCACGTCCCGAAATTCACGTCTGGAAAGATACTAATCTATCCGGTTATACCATCGCCAGTAATTTCCAATGGTTCCTATACTGGACTCAGAACGCACCCAAAGAAATTAATCTAATTATCCATTCTCTTCCCAAAGATAACAAAAAAATCGAACTATTAAAAAATGTGGCTAGTTCCGAATTTCTAAAATTTCTATCATCTACTTATTATGATCTTAATAGATTAAATCCCAAAAGGTTACATAACTTAATAAATGAATACATTTCTGCCGAGGCTATTTACAAGTTAAACAAAGAAAACTCTTTCAAACCTCACCGTACAATGAGTTTGGATCTGCTTGCCTATCTACTGTCATATACACGAAATCAGCTGAATTATCGCAATAAAGTTATAAACCGGAAAAGACAAAATGTGCTAGATCAACTGCAACAAACCAGTGAAGTTGTTCAACAGCTTTTAAACAATGTGGACTTCGTTCTCACGCCAGATCAGTTATGGAAAGCATAATGTCAGAATCTAACCCAAGCCGTCAAAATGCTGCTGATATTCCGCGGGTATCATTAAAACAGACACTGGAAAAACTCTTTGGTGACGAGCAGTTCAACCGTGCAGAACATATTCAATATATTGCTGATTTACTGACTTCACACCCCAGTGATCAATATCTGAAGGAGCTGAACCTCGATCTATTAGATTTTGATCTACAAACCAATTCTGTTGTTGCTAGACCCGCTGCCTTAGTCTCCTCTCGAAAACATACTGTTAGTGCAACACCCGTTACTTGGTATGTGAACTCAATTGCACAATTAGCAGAGTCAGAAGAAAATGCCTTAATCTGGAATATCCTAGTCTTAAAAGCAGCAATCTATTTAATTGCACTGCCAGACATTAAACCTGAACTTTTTAAAGAGGATCACACTGAACATTTCAATACTGTAAAACGTTTATTCCAACGCTTCCGTACCGCCAATCGGATTCTAAGTTCCGAAAAAGAATATCAAAATACTCCTGAATATAGACTCCTTTGGGAAAAGTATCTTAAAGATCCCTCCCTTTCCTTAGTTGAATTTATTCGGTATTTGAATGAGGTTATTGATGAAGAACGTGATAAAGAGTCATCTAATGATTTTATGCAAAACCTGCTAAACGTGATCCGCATCACCTTTAATTATGTTTTGGAAAATAAGGCAAAAATTGCAAAAGCGAGCATCGAGACGCAACTGCAACATGAATTTTTAGACGAAGATCAGCTGATTGCAGAAAGTTCAGAAATTAAAAAAGGGCAAAAATCTAAAGCCCTCAATATAGAACAACAACTAGATGACCAAGATACACGTCAAATATTAGTAGACCCAACCATCGTTACCCCCCTTGCTGCATATTCAGAATCCAGCCAGAGCTATGTGCTGCCTCTGGTTGCCAAACATATTCAACGGAAAGAACATTTGCTGCCATACAGCAGCCTCTTTCCTAATACCACAAGCATAAGTGCCCTAATTACTGAACTATATAAAAATTACATTATTGAGATTAAAGAAGACTCTAAAGACAAGGATAAAGAAACCAAAAAAAAGAAGGCATCCTTGATCCTGATGTTGTCATTTCTGACAGGAAATAAAATCCAGGAGTGGCTACGTCTACAAAGTAAACGTGCTAAAAATTTAAACGCTCGCCAACAAATCAAGCAAAGCAATGGACAATATTATCTGAGAAGTAAATTTTCAATTTTTGAAAATAAGGATTTTGCTTATCCAGAGGGCTTGCTCAACCAAACAGTTCATCTGGACATCCCGATCCCGAATTCATTTATTGAATCTCTGCGAGACGGTGACCCCGTTACGGAAGAGGACCTTCAGCAACATTTGAAACAGCTGAGAGCCAAATTTTATATTCCAAAATTATCACTAATAAGAATTGGCTCTCTTTTACATCAGACTATTTTGCAACGCACTGGAAATAAACAGCTTGCTGACATTCTTACTGGTATTGATGCCAATAAGTCTTCTTCTACTTCTTATTGTCATCAAAATATCCTGACTTTACAGACTGAATATGTCTCAATTTTAAAAGAGCTGTGTGAGTCGTTATCCGATGACTACCAGAATATTGAATATGCTGCAGAAAAAAACTTTGGAAGCCGCAAAGCACCTACTTCAAATGTGATTCAAAATATCTTTGCCACTCTCAAATTCAGAATAATTTCACAAAAAGAAGACGACTGGATAGCAATTTTTAATCACTACAATCTGTGGATGTGGCATTTCTTGTTGCTCTTTACTGCTGCACGACCCGTCGCTGAATTTCCAGGTTTTTTAAAAAGCTTTAACCTGAAAAGAAAAATATGCATGGTTTCTGATAAGGAGGTGGGTGGGCGTCAAGGCTATGGACGTTTAATTCCACTGGGTCATTTTGTTGTACAAGAACTCCAGAAATTCATAGATTTTTTACATTATTTTAAAACTCAAATTGCTCCTAGTCAGCCAGAAATTCCACAACATATTCAACAAATTTTAGAGAGCAAGCTCCCACTATTGAATATCTTTCAGGATGGTCAATGGTACCCCTTAAGGCCTTCGATTATAAAAAAATCTAACCCTGAGTTAAGTTTGCTACATGAAAACTGGCACCGGCATACTGCCCGTGCGTTTCTCAGCCATAAAATTAGCGAAATTGAAATTTTAGCTTTATTCGGTCATGAACCGATGCAGCAAGAAGCTGCTCATCCTTATTCCAGCTTATCTATTTCACAATATTCAAGGATTGCTCATATTCTTGAACAAATGAAAGATCATTTTAATATTACCGGTATTGAACTCGATGTCCTCACTCAATAAACGTACTAAGCAAACTCGAACACTATATGCCGAAGCACGTAGAAAACAAGACCGACTCGATCAGGAAGAACAGCTTCGAGTAGATGTAGAACAGGAGCTAATTCAATACTTCCAAGAACAAGATTTGGAACAAAAAGGGCATCTTGAATCCTTATATCCAGCAATTTATGAGTTTATTAAACGCAAAGCTCCAAGCTTGGCCTGGAAAAAATATGCACATGAATTTTTTCGGTCATATATCAAGCAAATCAATTTAAATCGTCGTGAGACTTTGCCCCTACCGAATCTGACATTTGAGATGAAGCGTGATCAGCCAGTTTTTACGATGGACTGGATCGAGAAGGGACAGCAGGTTGATGAAGTTCTTGATAAGCTTTGGGACTACTGGATTCTAGCAAAAGATAGCAAGACATTTTCTGATGATGAAATCATTGGAAATATTGTTATTTCTGCCATGCTTTATTCCGGCTTAAATCAAAAAGCCTCTTTAGAGGCTTTGCTTCAACATTTAAAAGATCCGGCCAAAATTAGAAAGATCGAAAATCTGAACATTATATTTTTAGAACCGCTCTCCCCTTCCTATGGAGATCTCTTTATTGATGAAAAAACCATCCGTAAATCGCGTAATTTTATTCCTGATCAAATTACCCGCTTATGGTTAATTCATTTTAATAGCAGAAATATTCGTACAGTAAACCAGAATGTAGAAGATTATCTACAGCTTATTTTTAATAAGATAAATTTACCATTTAATCTTAAAACTTATAAATTATTACGCGACTACGCTAGCTTCAACTGGATGCAACTGCCGAAAGTTGACATTGATCCTGCTCTGTCACAATGTCTCATTGAAAATACAGCAACCTGTGGCTTATCAGAAATAGAATTTGAACGATTTCTTCATCCAAAATTTAAATATCAGCAGAACACTCTTACTGATTCAGATGTAGAAAAATCACCATCTATTGTGGGTCAATCTTACTCAAATGATGACATTCAACAAGCATTATATGATGTGATAAAGATTCACAAAGACCTTTTACAATTGATTCGTACCACACAAACTGATCAAAGCATCGATGCATTAATCATTAAATATTGCATTGAAAATACTAATAAATTTAATGAGTACAGTAAACGTGTCGCCTTATGGCTCATCAGCCTTTATAAACCAGAATTAGAACAAATTCAGTCACTGGCTGAACGTTTAAATTTTTGCACTAGCCAATTTCAAAAATCGTTTCAGCAGAATAAGCGTTTAAAAGACGGTTCGATTTACACTTATTATTCGCGTATTGCAGAGCCTTGGCTGACCCATTCTTTACAATATCTAGATAGCGAAGATGATCCTAATACAATAATCATTAATATCTACCGACAAATCATTACAAACACCCGACTTGCAGCTGAAGCCGGCGAGCCTAACTTTAAAAAATCCATTGGTCAAACTGTCAGTATGTTGAAGCGCTTCCAGAGCTTTCAACAAATAGTTTTTGAAGCTGAACCTCTCGAATTAGAGTCAATCGCTGTACAAAATAGGCCTAGAGCCCGTATTATTAGCCCTTTGACTTATCAAGCTTTCATGAACAAGTTAGATACCTTATTTTCAGGTGCTAATAGTCAAGAAAACACTTATAAGATATTAAAAATCATCTATATCTTAGCTTACCGAACCGGTATGCGTATTAATGAAATTCTGGGCTTACGTGTGCGGGATATCGAGGGCTTGAGCTGTCTATCCGTATGGATTCAGCCCTACGGCTCAAAAAAGAAAGGAAACTTACATCAACTTAAAACAGATAGTGCTGAACGCAAAGTCCCTGTGTATTGCTTATTAAAAACCGATGAATATCAAATATTTCGTAATTATGTAGTCGAGCAACGATTACTCAATCAGGAAAACTTATACCTATTCCGTAATTGGAATGAAAATAGCAAGCTGAACAAACATACGGTGACAACACCTTTTAGAATGATTATGAACGAGCTTTTTAAAACTCATGATTATTCTTTCCACTCATTTCGACACACAGCAGCGAATCACCTATCGGTTGTTCTCAACTGTAATTACGCTCCATTGGTCAAAAATCTGACGGATTATACAGAAGAAGAATATCAATCTATTCGAGCAGAATTACTCCGTCATACGCATGGTCAAAATCATTGGTTTATGATTGCCCATTTACTGGGTCACATTGACCCTACAGAAACCTTTAAAAGCTATATTCATCTTAGCTACCTGATCGCTGGGCATAAAATACTGCAATATCATCCAGACATCGATACTCAATTAGCAAAGAAGATGATGGGCTACCTACCTTCTTTCAAATTTTTAAACACAGTAAAAGATTCTGCTCCATTCAATTTTGAAAAGCATGCTGTTCATTTAAGTCAGCAGTTACTTAACGATCAAACTGACTGGTTAAAAAGTAACGTAGAAGACATTCTAGATGAGGTTTCATTTAACTCACAGCCTCATGATTTTTTTAAATATTTCGCAGGAACAAAAGAATCTAAAGTTTCATTTGCATGGTTTTTTAAGTGCCTAAATTTACTGGAAATTCATCATGATCCAGACCGGGTATCACAAGAAATGAGCTTACCTGTCGAACTGGTTAGCTATTGGTATGAAAATGCCAAACAACTGGGCCAACTCAAATCTCAAAAAAGCAACCCAAGGTTATTTGATCTCAACAACAAAAATCATCTGGATAAACCTTTGAAACCCGCCATGATAGATACCGTTGAAGAGCGCATAGCAAGAAACTATTTCTTTGAAAATATTCAAAATATCTTTGAAAAAAAGCCAGATGAAATAAAAGCGGTGCTTGAGACATTTTTAAGTCGTGTTACGGTTTGCATACCGGCATTCATTATCGATGGAATAAAATCGATCAATTGGAATCATTTTATTCCAAGGTAAAAGACCTGTTTCCCCATCAATTTTGGCATTTGCTCGGACAAGACTTGGTACAATTGCTAGATAAAAAGAAACAGCCTTTATTACTGAAGCTGGCTAAATCGAGCACAACAGAGCATCCTACGACTCAAGAAGATTATGTTCGTCTCCAGCTTTACTCAACAAAAGATACTAAAGCACTGGCCGCATTTAAATTCTGTTTACATTTAGCCTGTATTGGCAGACCTCGATCTCTTGAACTTAAAGCCGAAGGTCTAAAAATAACTACATGCTGTTAAATAATTTAACCGTTGCTTCCTTATCTAAAGCCAAATTTAATATATGTTTAGTAAAAATTAAGTTAGCAGCGTCTGAAACAGGGATAGGTCATGCATACAACATCAGAAAAAACTGCAAAACAGAAAATGATATTAGCTAAGGCAGTTTTAGCTGCTGCTGAACGACTTGGTCTTGCACAGGATCAACTAGCCTTAATACTCAGTATAGATTCGGTGAAAACTTTAACCTCTCTTGAATTAGATCCCACTTCAAAACAAGGAGAAATAGCCCTCACTTTAATCCGTATTACCACATCACTAGAGACTCTGGCGGGTGGAGATACTACCTGGATGCAGCATTTCATGAAGTCATCAAATAAATTAACTAATGGTATTCCGGTAGAACAGATTCAAAATGCTCAGGGATTGTTTTCTGTTTTACAATGGCTTTGTTGCACAAAGATTTGAAATGCAAAGCGCCCCTAATTGATCCAAATTTAAGGCG
Source organism: Acinetobacter sp. SwsAc4 (assembly GCF_013391535.1). Classification (NCBI taxonomy): domain Bacteria; kingdom Pseudomonadati; phylum Pseudomonadota; class Gammaproteobacteria; order Moraxellales; family Moraxellaceae; genus Acinetobacter; species Acinetobacter sp. SwsAc4. The sequence continues at coordinate 1,834 of NZ_JACAXC010000011.1, read as the reverse complement.
TAACTTGGGTAAGTGGGCGACCTAATTCCGTAAATCTGTTAAGGACTGCTACACGTGCATGGATCTCATTCACCTGACTAGGAAAGCTTCTTGCCATTAATTTATCGCCTAATAATTTGATGCAATGCATCTTGGTTTCCACCAAACTGCGGCGATGATAGCCTGACCATTTTTTCCATAATGTCCTGCCTAAATGTTTAACTGTTCGAAGTAATTCATTTCGCTCTAGCGAGCTACTCTTTGTATCTTTCCATGGTTTCGCATTTTTTCTAGGTGGAATCACCGCATGCGCTTGCCGATCTGCAATGACCTGACGGCATTGCTTGGTGTCATAAGCTCCATCGGTATAAACAGAGTCAATCTGCTCATCTTGTGGAATCTGATTAAGTAAATCACCAAGCACCTGTGAATCACTGACATTATTGGTTGTGAGCTGAATAGCGCGTATTTGTAGGGTTTTGGCATCTATACCAATATGTAGTTTACGCCATTGGCGACGATATTCAGCTCCATGTTTCTTGCGTTTCCATTCGCCCTCACCTAGAAACTTCATGCCTGTAGAGTCTACGAGTAGATGCAGCCCATCGCTACTTTTTTGGTAGCTGATTGCAATATCAATATGCTTTTGTCTTCTACAAAGCGTACTGTAATCTGGTGCGGTCCAATTTAATCCGCAAAGTTTAATCAGACTTTGCACAAAGCCAGTGACCATACGTAAAGACAAACGGAATAGAGATTTAATCATTAAGCAGCATTGGATAGCTGCGTCGGAGTAGGTTTGATTTCGCCCTTGTTTGCCTTTTGATGGAGCATACCATTGCGTAGCAGGATCAAACCAAATGGCAATATTTCCGCGACTCATGAGTGCTCGGTTATATGCGGGCCAATTGGTTGTGCGGTAGATTTTGTGTGTAGGCTTCTTCATTTGAAAATTATATCGCTGAAAAAGCCTTTACAGATAGGTTTGTGCAACAAAGCCTTTTACAATTGCTAGAGGGTCTTCGAGCTAAACTTTAAAGAAATTAATGCATATAAATAATTTTGTATAATATTTTGAAAATTAATTGATTTATTATATTGTAATTCTTTAATTTAAGATTTGATATTAGGACAGTAATAGCTGTGTTTTAGGAAAAATCAGTGAATAATAAGTTAAAAGAAATTGCAGTTAGATTACAGCAAATTTTAGACCAAATCACATTATTACAAAATGAATATCAAAGCCTTTATCAAGAAAAAGAAAAACTTATATCGCTTGAAGAAAAAAATAAGAATTATTTATCAGCAGAAGAAAGACTTTTATTATTTTCTCAAAGGTTTATTGGACGAACTGATACCTTTGCTTATCGTTGGGAAAATAGCAGTGGAAAATCTGGTTATTCTGTTGCTTGTGCAAATGAGTGGAAACATGGCATTTGTTACAAACCTCAAATTAAATGTTCAGACTGTAAAAGCCGTCAACTATTACCCATCACACAAGAAGTTCTTTATTCTCATTTAACTGGACAGAAAGTTATAGGCATTTACCCACTATTAGCAACAGATCAATGTAGGTTACTCGCAGTAGATTTTGATAAATCAGATTGGAAAAATTGTGTAACTGCATTTTCTGAAGCGTGCTTATCTTTAAATATACCATTTTTGGTTGAGCGCTCTCGTTCAGGTAATGGCGCACATGTTTGGATATTTTTCTCTGAACCAATTGCAGGGCGAATTCAAACATGAGGTGCGACAGTTTGAAAAGTCTTATGATAATCAACAAGCTGAGCAAATTTCTCTAATGGTGTAAGCCAATCTAACGCTTTTCTAGGACGAGTATTCAGTGACATGGCAA
>NZ_JACAXC010000010.1:0-85448 GCF_013391535.1 Acinetobacter sp. SwsAc4 | reverse complement strand
TCCGTATGCCTATCTCAGTGATGTGTTGAAAAGGCTGCCAACACATAAAATGAAAGATATCGAAGCGCTGCTGCCGCATAACTGGAAGCCTGCTTGAGTTCAAGTGGGCTTCACTGGATGCTTACTTAAAATCATATCCTGACGGTGCTTGATAAATTCTCAAACCAAATTCAGGAATAATTGCAATCAAATGATCGAAGATATCAGATTGAATTGCTTCGTAAGATGCCCATGCTGTCGTATTTGTAAATGCATAAATTTCTAAAGATAGACCTTCACTAGTGGGTTGTAGTTGACGAACTAAAATAGTTTGATTCTGCGCAATACCTTGATGTTGGCGTAAATAGAACTCTACATAAGCACGGAATGTTCCCACATTGGTTAAACGACGTTGGTTGCATTCTGATTGATTGCTTAAATGATCATTAAACTTATTAATTTCATCTTGTTTTGCATCAAGATAATGGTCTAAAAGTAAAAAGTCTTTTAATTTTCGCTGTTCACTATCAGTCATAAAGTGAACACTACTTTGATCAAGAAATATTGAACGTTTAATACGACGGCAGCCTGAATTACTCATACCACGCCAGTTTCTAAATGTATCAGTGACAAGTTTGTTGGTCGGAATGGTGGTCAGTGTTTTATCGAAATTTTGTACGGTCACTGTATGCAGAGATATATCAATCACATCGCCATCCGCATTTAAAGAGGGCATCTCAATCCAGTCTCCAATGCGAACCATATCATAAGAGGCAATTTGTACACTTGCGACTAAAGAGAGGATCGTATTTTGGAAGACCAGCATGAGAACTGCTGCCATTGCACCGAAGCCTGCGAGTAAAGTAAACACATCTTTTTTAAGAAAAGTACCTAAAATCATAAGACCACAGACAACGAATAAAATCAGTTTGATCAGCTGTAAATAACCTTTGATGGGTTTATTTCTCGATTTTGGATTGCGTTGATACAATAAGTTAAAAATATTCAGTGCTTCACTAATTGATAAAGCAAGCGTGAGAAAAATAAATGCCTGCGCTCCCATTTGTATTAATGTAATTACTTTTAATGGAAGATGGGGAACTGCACTGATTCCATTCATGATGACTATCGCAGGAACGATATTTGCAAATCGACGTGTAACGCTGTGTTGGGCAAAAATTGATTGATGGGGTGACTTAAGCTTTGTAATGATATGGCGGATACCACGCACAATAATTCTTTTGGCAATAAAATTTGCTAAAGCCGCTAGAAAAATCAAAATTGCGAATGAAATGAGCATTTCTAACCAAGGGTATTGGCTTAATTCACTTCTAATTTCGCTAATAAAACTTAAATAATTCAAATCATAACACCTTACAATTTTCACTTTGTTAATTGTAAGGTGTTAAAAGATATTATGATGAGTTGATCACATTTTGAATACGATCTGTAAGATTGTATTACATTAATGAGGTGTGATTTACCACATTAAATCATCTGGAATGACATAAGCCGCGTATGGATCTTCTTCATCAGTTGCTTGATCATTTTTCTCAGTATTATTGTTAACCAGAATAAATCCTTGCATTTTCTGATCAATTTTTTCTGCAAGAGCTTTAGGGAGATAAGCATATTTATCTTGATCTTTAGCAATAAATAAAGAACCCGTCACTAACGCATTATAAACTTGTTGTGAAAGATAAACCTTTTTAATTTTCCCCTCATCAATAAATTGATAGGTAACATCACCTTCTGTTTGCAAAATTTTATGTTGCTTGATCATTTGAATAATTGAAGCTTTAAGCGCTTTTTCTTCTAAAACCTTTTGTTTTTCTAAATTCAGTGCTTGGTCTTTGGCTAATTTCTCTTGATTCACTCGATCGATTTCAGCTTTTAATGAGGCATCATCATGTTGTCCAGTGCGTTGCTCATGTTGCACCTGTTTGGTTAATTTTTTGGCTTTTTTATTGTCGACCAAACCCGCTTTGAGTAACTGAGCTTGTAATGCATTTTTAACCATAATTCAATCCGAATTCGAGTTTGATAAAGAGCGAAAGTAAATTACCCAGTAAGCTATACTCATGGTCAGACTTAAACTTGCTGGTATTAGAAAAGTTTGTAATTTTAAATAAGGATAAAGCAAACTCGCAATAAGCCCACCGATAAAAAATCCTAGAAAGATGAGCAAGTGTAAAAAAATACGCCTATTTTCAATTTTTAGACCACGAACTTTATAACCTAAGGTTAAACCAATATCCGTTAAAACGCCTGATAAATGTGTTGTACGGATAATTGCACCTTTATAGTGACTGACCATCGCATTTTGTACGCCCATGGCGACACATGCCCACAACAAACCATAACGCGGGAAGTAAGGTAACAAAAGCCAAGTTAAAAATAGAAATGCAGCAACTAAACTAAGTGGGAAACCGTAATGATGACCAAAAGAGACATTGCTATCCCCAAGAATGAGACCGCTGTAAAACGATCCAATCACGAAGCATAAAACTACTAAACTGAGATAAATAAAATGCTCTGGTTGCCATTGTAGCAAACTCATTGCCAGCATGCTGACGTTGCCAGTCATGTGTGAAACTGATTGATGTAGAACAGTAAATAGCCCCAATACGTTAACCATACCAGCATTTAGTGCGAGTAAAAAAGCACCAAGTTGAATCCAGTTTGGTAAACGCTGTAAGGGCATAACAATCTACTAGTTTTTTCGGTTTCGGAAATCTACAGCAGCAGTAAATAAAACGTCAGTTGACGAATTCAGCGCAGTTTCAGTCGAATCCTGTAATACACTGATAATCATACCAATCGCAACTACTTGCATCGCAATTTCAGATGATATACCAAATAAACTACAAGCAACAGGGATAAGCAGTAATGACCCACCTGCAACACCTGATGCACCACATGCTGAAACGGTCGCAACGACTGAAAGGATAATCATCGTGCTTAAATCAACATGAATATCTAATGTATGAACAGTAGCAAGCGTTAATACTGTAATTGTAACCGCTGCACCTGCCATGTTGACTGTTGCTCCAAGTGGAATAGATACACTTGCGGTTGCTTCGTTTACACCTAAGCGTCGTGCTAAATCTAGATTCACAGGAATATTGGCAGCAGAACTACGCGTGAAAAATGCTGTGATTCCACTTTCTTTTAAACATTTGAACACTAATGGGTAAGGGTTTGCTCGCATCGTCAATGCGACTAGGATTGGATTAATCACTAATGCAACAAAAAGCATTGTTCCAATTAGTACAATTAACAAATGTGCATAGCTAGATAAGGTTGCTAAACCTGCATCCGCAAAAGTGACTGCGACTAAGCCAAAAATTCCCACGGGGGCAAAACCAATCACGGTGTGAATAATTTTATTCACTGCATCAGCTACATCAGTAAGCACTTGTTTCGTAGTCTCAGAACTATGACGTAATGCTAAACCTAAGCCGATTGCCCAGGCCAAAATACCAATAAAGTTTGCTTCACTAATCGCTTGTACAGGATTGGCAATAAAGCTTAATAATAAGTTCTTTAAAATTTCAGCCAAACTACCGGGTGCTTGTAGAGCTGGTTGAGTTGATAAATTAAGAAATAGCTGACTTGGGAAGGCAATACTTGCTACAACAGCACTAAATGCTGCGAGTAGCATTCCAACCACATACAAAATCATAACAGGTTTTAAGTTTGAGTTTTGCCCAACTTTGAAATTAGCAATCGAAGCAAGCACTAAAACAAAAACAAGAATCGGGGCAACCGACTTTAATGCTTTAATAAACAATTCACCTAATAAACTCAAATAAGGTGTAAAGTTAGGAAAAAGCAAAGCTACGCCAATCCCTAAAAAAATAGCAATAATAATTTTGCTGACTAAGCTCAAGCGAGACAATACATTAAACATATAAAAGCCTTATAAACCTATATGTGGTTTAAGGTTAAACAAGCGCCGTATTCTATACCTAAGCACTGTATTTTTTTAAATTTTTTTGATGAACGAATTACTTTAAAAATACCATAAAAATTAAAATAATGTTTTTAAAAGTATTTTATTTAAAAATACAGAATCTTTTTGTGTAAAAAAAGATCTTATCTCTATGGTTTTACTAAAAAACTATAAGTAAAAAGTCAGTATTCTTCTATCTAGTGCTTAAAATTTAGATTGATAACTTATTGATAATTCTAGGAACAATAAATCATTTTATCTCAAAAATTATTGTACAAATGAGTGGTTTTTAAAGAATTTGGTCTTATCCATATAATTATTGCATTAAGCAAATAGTGATTAATACAAATCGAGAAGGGACTTATTTAGTCCCTTCTTTCTCTTACTTGAAAAAATATCCTGTTTCAGGTGAGCTTGCATTGGCCATACGCTTACGTGGCATACGACCTGCTAAAAATGCTTCACGACCTGCTTCAACCGCTTTCTTCATCGCTGAAGCCATTAAAATTGGATTTTGAGCAGCCGCAATCGCTGTATTCATTAATACGCCGTCGCAACCCAATTCCATTGCAATTGCAGCATCACTGGCAGTACCCACACCTGCATCCACTAAAACAGGGACTTTGGCATTTTCTTTGATGATGGAAATAGTATGTGGATTCAAAATACCAAGACCAGAACCGATCAAGCTACCTAAAGGCATGATGGCAACACAGCCCATACTTTCAAGTTCTTGCGCAACAATAGGGTCGTCTGAGGTATAGACCATGATTTCAAAGCCATCATCAATCAAGGTTTGCGCCGCTTTAAGTGTTGCAGTGACATTTGGATATAAAGTTTTTTCATCACCAAGGACTTCTAACTTCACCAAATTGTGACCATCAAGCAGTTCACGAGCTAGCATACAAGTCCGAATTGCGCTATCTGCATCAAAGCAACCTGCGGTATTTGGCAGGATTGTGTATTTCTCAGGTGGAATCACAGAAAGTAGATTTGGTTGATCGGCATGCTGACCGATGTTGACACGACGAATGGCCACTGTGACAATTTCAGCACCACTGGCTTGAATGGCTAAATCAGTTTCATTGAGATCTTTATATTTACCAGTTCCGACCAATAAACGGGATTGGAAAGTACGAGAACCAATAATTAAAGGGGAATCTTGCATGGGCTTACTCCATTTTTAGCCGATTAGCCGCCACCAACAGCTTGAATAATTTCAATACGATCTTCAGGAGCAATTGTCGTTTGCTCAAGTCTACTTTTCGGAATAATCTGTTGGTTCTTCTCTACAGCAAAACGTTTGCCTTCTAAGGCTAAATTCTGAATCAATTGCTGTAGGTTTTCACAAGACGTGTCGATTGACTCGCCATTTAAATAGATGTGCATGATTAATCCTTATTTCGCATGCTTGATTGCTTGCCATGCGAGTAACAGCCAGCCCGCTATCATAAACGCACCGCCAATCGGTGTAATCGCACCTAAAATACGCGGTAGTCCGAGCGCCATAATGTACAACGAACCGCAGAAAAAGATGATACCAATTTGGATCAAAATAAAAGGAATTTTTATTGGAAATGTTGCTGTGGTTTTATGCAGGACGCCTAAGATAAGCAAACCAATTGCATGATAGAAAAAGTATTGAGTTGCTGTACCCCACCAAGCGAGTTGTTCTAGGGTTGCAAAAGATTTGAGTCCATGAGCACCAAAAGCACCCAACATAACTGCAAGTGCAAGATTAAGCGCCGAGATAGCTATCCACATAATGATAATGGAACTGGAAATTTGATGAACAAACTTAACATATTCGGGTGCTTAAACAAAGCCAGATAAAACAAAAGGGCATTAAAGCCCTTGTGTTTGATTCGATTTTAGCTTGCAGACATGGCAGTTTTGATTTTTTCCATTGCATTCTTTTCAAGCTGTCTAATACGTTCTGCTGAAACGTTATATTCTGCAGCCAGTTCATGCAAAGTCGATTTATCATCATCTAACCAACGACGTTGCAAGATATTACGAGAGCGATCATCAAGCTGTTCCATTGCCTCGTGCAAGGCAGAACTACTTTGCTCTTCATAATCTTCTTCTTCAATCAGTCGAGCTGGGTCGTATCGATTATCTTCAAGATAAAGTGCAGGAGCTGTATGTGGGGTATCGTCATCATCATCACCTTGAGCTTCAAAAGCAGCATCATAAGCGGTTAGGCGACCTTCCATTTCGAGCACTTGCTCTGGTGTTACATTCAAATCATTGGCAATTGATTTCGCTTCTTCTAATGTGAGTCGTTTGCTTGATTTTTTAAGACTACGTAAATTAAAGAATAATTTACGTTGTGCTTTGGTCGTTGCGATTTTGACAATACGCCAGTTACGAATCACATATTCATGAATTTCAGCTTTAATCCAGTGCACTGCAAAAGAGACTAAGCGAACACCCATATTGGGATCGAAGCGTTTGACCGCTTTCATTAATCCAAGGTTACCTTCTTGAATCAGATCGCCTTGTGGCAATCCGTAACCTGCATAGCTACGTGCAATATGTACGACAAAACGTAGGTGTGACATTACCAATAGTTTGGCAGCATCAAGATCTTGGTCATAATAATAACGTTCAGCAAGTTCTTTTTCTTGCTCGGCCGTTAGAATTGGAATTTGATTGACAGTACTGATATATGCACCAAGATTTACACCTGGCGCAGACAATGACAGGGGCATCAATTGATTGCTGCTGTCAGTAGTCATGGAGTCTCCTTATAGGATGGTATTTAAGTCAACAATTTCATCTTAATGCGAATGTTCTTCATCACTAAGAAAATTTGAGTATAAAAATGTAAAGTTATCTAGTTTATCTTTAGCTAGAGTTTATCAAAGAATTACATAGATTCAATTAAATAGTGAAACTCATTCTCTGAAATTTTTTGTGTCTGGCATTGAAGTTGCTGGATTTGGCAATATCGTGTTACATCAATTTCACTATGTGGATCAGATGATTTCAATAAATACTGTTTAGATCCTTCAGCTTTTTTTAAAGCACGTTTCAACATCAATAGTGGCATTGGACAGGGTTGCCCAAGTGCATCAATCACTTCAGGGCATGCGGATATTTGTGTCATAAAGTTTTAATAAATTGAGTTTGATATGATTTTAACAAACTTATATGGTGATTACTGAGGATTTACTCTGAATTATTTGGGAAGTTATATTAATTCGGTTTTTCTCTTTTGAGCTTTTAATCTTAAAAATGGTTGTGAATGTTTTTTAAACCTAATAACTAGCTCAATAGCGTTGAATGCAAATGAATCGCTTTGATTTTCTTTTCTGATTAATTTTATCTAAAATTGTTTCTCGTTTTATGGCAATAAAGCAGTGCATTTTTATACTAAAAAAAGCACTTAAAAACTGCTAAATTATTGAAAAAAACAGATAGAAACATTGGAAATAACTCAAAATAAATCTATTAATTATCATGAACCCATGTTAAGCTCGATGCGTTTTAGGATGTATGCTATACGATAAGATCGTTAAAAAAACCTATAACAAATGGATGTAACCGGAAATTGTTGATAGTTTTACAGAATGATTACAAGCTTTGAAATTATAAATATTTTAAAACCTTGTTGGCTCTGCTGTTTGCAACACCGGAAGGTCCTTATCTTTCAATATCTGAGGATTGACTTATGACAGCTCGTGAACAAGGCGTAGTAAAGTGGTTTAATGACACTAAAGGCTTTGGTTTTATTCAACGTAATGGTGGTGATGACGTATTTGTTCATTTCCGCGCAATTATGGGTGACGGTCACCGTTCTTTACGTGACGGCCAACGCGTTGAATTCAGCGTAGTTCAAGGACAAAAAGGTTTCCAAGCTGAAAACGTTCAGCCTTTAGACTAATTTGTTGCTTTAACGCAATATAAAAACGCTCCAATGTTATTTGGGGCGTTTTTGTTTATAATGCCACTTTCTTTTGATCATTGATGGTTCGAGAGCATATATGACATCTGGTTTTGAAACCTTAAATTTACATCCGCAGTTGAAGAAGGCAATTGATGCTTTGGGTTTTACACAAATGACCCCAATTCAACAAAAGGTTTTGAAATATACATTAGCAGGGCATGATGCCATTGGTCGAGCGCAAACTGGTACAGGTAAAACAGCAGCCTTTTTGATTAGTGTGATCAATGATCTATTAAATAATCCGCTACAAGAAAAACGTTTTCGTGGCGAACCACGTGCGCTGATTCTGGCTCCTACACGTGAGTTAGCACTACAGATTGAGAGTGATGCACAAGCTTTAACAAAATTTTCAAACTTACATCTTGTCACTCTACTTGGTGGTGTGGATTTTGATAAGCAAAAGAAAATGTTGGATAGTAATTTTGTTGATATTATCGTTGCAACGCCTGGTCGTTTAATTGATTTTGTCGAGCAAAAAGAAGTTTGGTTGGATAAGATCGAATTCCTTGTGATTGATGAAGCCGATCGTTTATTAGATATGGGTTTTATTCCATCGGTAAAACGGATTGTGCGTTATTCACCCTTCAAAGAACAACGTCAAACTTTAATGTTTTCTGCAACTTTTAGCTACGATGTGCTTAATCTTGCTCGTCAGTGGTTATTTGAACCTGTAACGGTTGAAATTGAGCCTGAGCAAAAAACCAATAATGATGTGGAGCAGCGTGTTTATGTGGTTGCGAAACAAGATAAGTACAAATTATTGCAAGAAATTTTGCGTGATGAACCAATTGATAAAGTTATGATTTTCGCAAATCGTCGAGATCAGGTCCGTCGTTTATATGATCACTTAAAGCGTGATGGTTATAAAGTCGGTATGTTATCTGGTGAGATCGCTCAGGATAAACGCTTGAAAATGCTCGACCAGTTCAAACAAGGTAAGCACAACATTATGATCGCAACAGACGTTGCTGGTCGTGGTATTCACGTTGACGGCGTATCGCATGTGGTGAATTTTACTTTGCCAGAGCAGTCTGATGATTATGTTCATCGAATTGGTCGTACAGGTCGTGCTGGTGCTCAAGGTGTTAGTATTAGTTTCTTATCGGAAGATGATGCTTTCTATTTGCCAGAAATTGAAAAAGCGATTGGTAAAAAGTTACCTTTAACGCGTTTAGATGGATATTGTTAAGCCTAAACAAGATTTTTTGATATTCACATAACATTTAAAAAGACTAAATTTTTTCTTAATTTAGTCTTTTTTTATTTTGAAAGGCTTTCATTTGCTAAATTATACAAAAGATTCATGATTTTTGCGGAAATCCATTGATTAGTTGCTGAATTGAAGTAAATCAACATGTAGAATATGGCGCATTACCTGGGAGGATATTATGGCACTCATCTCAATGCGCCAGCTCTTGGATCACGCTGCAGAACATAACTACGGCGTACCAGCGTTTAACGTAAACAATTTAGAACAAATGCGTGCAATTATGCTCGCTGCTGATGCAACGAATTCACCTGTTATTGTGCAAGCTTCGGCAGGTGCACGTAAATATGCAGGTGCACCTTTCTTACGTCATTTGATTTTGGCAGCTATTGAAGAATGGCCACATATTCCTGTGGTAATGCACCAAGATCACGGGACGAGTCCTGATGTCTGTCAACGTTCTATTCAATTGGGCTTTAGCTCTGTGATGATGGATGGTTCATTGGGTGCTGATGGTAAGACTCCAACATCATATGACTATAATGTTGATGTTACTCGTCGTGTTGTCGCAATGGCACATGCGTGTGGTGTTTCAGTTGAAGGTGAGATTGGTTGCTTAGGTAGCCTTGAAACTGGTATGGCTGGTGAAGAAGATGGTGTTGGTGCTGAAGGTGTGTTGGATCATTCTCAATTACTCACTTCTGTTGAAGAAGCAACTCAATTTGTCGCTGATACGAATGTAGATGCTTTGGCAATTGCTGTTGGTACTTCACATGGTGCGTACAAGTTTACTCGTCCACCTACAGGCGATATCTTGGCAATTGATCGCATTAAAGAAATTCATGCTGCGTTACCAAATACGCATCTTGTAATGCATGGTTCAAGCTCTGTACCACAAGAGTGGTTGGCTGTGATTAACCAGTATGGTGGTGATATCAAGGAAACTTACGGTGTTCCTGTTGAGCAGCTAGTGGAAGCAATCAAACATGGCGTACGTAAGATTAATATTGACACCGATTTGCGTTTAGCATCTACAGGTGCGATGCGTCGTATGATGGCTGAAAAACCAAGCGAATTTGATCCGCGTAAATTCTTTGGTGAAACAGTTGAAGCGATGAAGCAAATCTGTGTAGATCGTTATAATTCATTTGGTACATCAGGTAATGCAGATAAGATCCGCCCAATTTCTTTAGAGAAAATGGTTGATCGTTACAAATAATTGATTTGTAATCTAAAAAATAGCGGCAATTGCCGCTATTTTTATTTTGAATATAGTTAAAATAAAACTGCCTACGATAACCGGCAGTTTTAACTTGGATTATTTCGGTGCTTTCGTGTCTAGATTTGCATCTTTAATTTCAACATAAGCATTAGCCCGAAGTTCACGCATCCAACCGTCTACTTCAGTATCAAACAAACGCTCACCTAAAATTTGACGAGCCATACGTTCTTGCACTTCTTTAGTCATATCTTGTTGGCGAGTATCAGTCACTTGTAAAATGTGCCAACCAAATTGGCTCTGGAAAGGTTTACTGATTTGCCCAACTGGTGTTTCTTTCATGACTTGTTCAAACTCTGGCACCATAACACCAGGACTTACCCAGCCTAAACTGCCACCATCACGTGCTGAACCAGTATCATTTGAATAGGTTGCAGCGAGGGTTGCAAAATCTTCGCCCGCCTTCGCACGATTATAAAGACTATCAATCATTTGTTTTGCACGATCTAAGCTGACAACTTCAGATGGTTGAATCAAAATATGTCGAGTTTTATATTGTGATACAAGTGCTTTTTGATCATTTTGTTTGCGTTCTAAAAGTTTTAAAACATGAACGCCATCGCGGACATTGATCAGTTCTGTGGTCTGACCAGTTTGTAATGGTGTTATACGTGCTGCAAGTTCAGTAGGAATGTCTGATAGTGCTCTGAATCCCATATCAGCACCATCAACCTTGATTGCACTGGTTGCAAGCTTGACACTAATCGCTTTAGGATCATCACTAGTTGCAAGTGCTTGTTTGACTTCTTGTGCAACTTTTTTAACTTCTTCGCTATTTTCACCAGAAATACGCATGTGAATCACATGGACTTGTGTGCCAAGTGCAGCTTGGCCTTCTGGTGAATTTAAAAAATTTTCAACATCATGATCACTGATTTTAATACGAGACATGACTTGTTGTTGGCGTAAACGACCAATTGCTAAATCTTCCGCGATCCTATTACGTAAATTTTCATAAGTATCTGGTGCAATCGCATCCAATTTTTGTTGGAATGCTTCTAGTGTATTGGCACCTGATTGATTTGCAATTTTTAAGACAGCAGTATTTAAACTTTTTTCATCAGCTTTGATGCCAAAACGTTTTACCTGTTCTAATTGGGCCTGACGGATAATGAGCTGATCAAGCACTTGCATTTGTAAATACTGTTGGGGTGGCACAGTTTTATTTTGTGCTTTTAACTGATGTTCTGTTTCTGCAATCCCTTGTTCTAAATCACTTTTAAGAATGACACTACTATCAACTATTGCAACAACCTCATCCGTAGGTTGCGCAAAGCTTTGCATTGATGAAGAAATAAGTGTAGCGAGAACAGTCGCTTTAAAGATATGTTGGAAAGATTTTATCTTCATTAACGTTGTGTCCAAGATTGATTAATTTTGTTGAAACCTAAAACTCTATTTTCAAGAAGAGAGGCGAGCTTATTGTTGAGTGCACCTAAACCTTTAAGTGTTACCTCAGCCATAACAGCGCGTTTTCTATGAACATCTGGTGAGTTTGGATCATCTAAATCATTATAGTAAGATCTGCCATAAACTGAAATTGCCCAGCAGCAAGATTCATAATTCACACCAAGTAAGTATTCTCGCATTAAACTATTATCTAAGTCGTATTGAGCATGACCCATAATACGCCAATTATCTTTTATTGGTTGTATAAACGATGCAACAGCTTGGTCGTATGAACTTTGACGATCTGGAATATTGTTACGATAGAAATAACCTACATTGTATAAGTTGCCTTTTTCTCCAGCATAGTAGGCTTGGAAATCACGTTGAGCATTGTCGCCATTTGACATCCACGCAGAATTTGCAGCTATGGTAAAGTTTTGATTCAATTGACTTGAAACACTTACAATTGGACCCGTACGGCGCTGTGTATCGAACTCATCTGGTTGTTGATTTAATGTTACACGTCGATCACTAAAATAATAGCTTTGCCCAATACTTGCTTTAATACGTTCCAAGCCCTCTGTGTCTAGTAGGCTATAAGTTACACCCAGAGACAAGAAGTTATTGTCATCTAAACGGTCGTGTCCATAGAATCGATACGGGTTGAAAAGTTGATCGTAATTAATTGATGCTGTGGTGGAATCAAAGTTAGGATAATCATCTTGTTTTTTATAAGGAGAATAGGCATAAAACGCACGAGGAGAAATACTCTGCAAATATTTACCTTCTTTTTCGAAAGTAACACCTGTTGCAAAACTAAATTGAGGTACCGCAACGGATTTTTCTAAATCATCTGATGTTGAAAGACCGCGACCCTCTTTAGAGTCTTGATCGTAAAAAGTATTAATGCTTCTAACAGATATTTCTGGAATAGCATAAAACCACGATGGAGTTAGGTAGTTATAGCGAACGGCAAATTGGTTATAAATACGTGTACCACTTGACTCTAATGCAGAACCATCATTGATCGATTTCTTAAAATAAGCAGTGTCATTATTAAACTCATATTGTAAGCCTTGAGGATTCCCGCCTACATAATTTAATAAAAACTGTGGAAGTCGTGCATAAGGCTTATCTGCATCTTTGATATTTTGATCTAGCGTTTGAAAGTCTTCAACCTTTAATTGGGCCTTAAGTCCAGGAATACCATTGCGATAATTAAGTTCCCATGCGCGACGTAAGTTAAGATCTGTTCGTGTGTTTGGGTTATTATTGAAGTCTGCAAAGTAGTCTTTATCGGAAGCGTAGTTGTACTCTAAGTTGGTTGACCATTGGTTATTGATTTTCCAATCATGAAGAAAATGCAAATCACTTCGATCTTTATCTTCGTAATGATTGTCGTTTGGTAAATATCCACCCCAAATATGACCAGAGCCAAAATTTTCAGTCATATAGCGGAATTCGGCATCTAATTTTGCGCCGCGTTTGCTCATATAACTTGGTGTGAGGGTAAGATCATAATTTGGTGCAAGATTTAAGTAAACAGGTGTAGTCAGTTGAACGCCACCTTCGTTACTATAACCGAAATTTGGACTTAATAAACCAGTGGTACGACGGTCATCAATTGGAAAGTTGAAATATGGTACGGCTAAAACAGGCACGTCTTTTACATACAGTTTTGTTCCGCGAGTTACGCCACGACCTGTTGCTTGGTCAAGTTCAATTTGTTTAGCTTGAATTTTCCAAGCTGGTTTTTGTTCAGGAGGGCAAGCGGTATAACTTGCATCTTTTAAAACAACTAAATTTTCATTCTGTCGTTTAATCTGGCTTGCATGTCCGTGGGCATGTTGCTGTTCAGAAATATAAAAACTATTGTTCAAATCACCTGTTTGAGTTTTTAAATTATAATTTATTGCATCACTTTGAGTGAGTAGGCCTGATTGAGCAAGCTGTACTCGACCTTGAGCGGAGGCGTGCGTCTGGGTTGAGTCAATCGTAACTTGATCTGCACGAATTGTGCGACCTTCTTGATCAATCACGACATTACCTTGTAGAACAGAATCGCCAGTTGGGTTGTAATGCCCATAATCAGCGGTAATCACGGAGGTCGTTGTATTGGAATTGCTTGCCTTTGTTTCGGGATTAATTGGTGTGACCCATGTTCCCTGACAAAAAGAAGAGCTTAAATAACGATTGTCTCGTAATTGTGCCTCTGGTGCAGATTTGTCGACATAATATTGCTGAAAAAATTTTTCACCAGGATAACTGTCTTGATCTTGGTTTTTTTGGATAGTGGCTTTCAGCTGTTTATTGTCAAGCGTAGAGACAGCATCAGCTGGAGCTGCGAAACCTGATTGGATCGAGCCGCCACACAAGAGTGTCAAAATAGCTGTTGCTAAAGGATTAAATTTAAACTGATGTTTCATTGTCTCATTAACCAGTACGCTAATTCACAATTAATTATTGTCGCATCATAGAGAAAAAGTTGATAAGTGGCTACACTTAAGCTTTCAAAATCTCAGCTAGTTTTAGATTTTATTGCAAATGAATACACAACGTGAACAATTGATACAAACTTGGCTCCAAGCCACTCTCCAATCTGATCAATTCGAGATCAATTATTTGGCTGGAGATGCAAGCTTTCGCCGTTATGCGCGAATTAAGTTACAAAACAAAACATATATGCTGATGGATGCACCACCTGAAAAAGAAGATTGTGCACCATTTGTAAGTATTGATGAGTTTTTTGACAAAAATGGTGTGCGTGTTCCGCATATCGTTGCTAAAGACCTGACTTTGGGGTTGTTACTATTGGAAGATTTTGGTGATGTTGTACTTTCAACGTTATTAACAGATGAAACTGTTGACCAATACTATGCACAAAGCTTTGAACAGTTGATTGAATTACAACAAATCGACGGTCTTGAACAACTACCCGCATACTCTTATGAAAAATTAATGACTGAGATGCGTTTGCTGACAGAGTGGATGTTGCCTTCATTAGATATTCAGCCTACAGAGCAGCAGTTAGAAACAATTGAACAAGCTTTTGACTTTTTAGCTGTTGAGGCGACGCATCAGCCACAAGTGATTGTGCATCGTGATTTTCATAGTCGTAATTTGATGAAAATAGAAAACGAGCAAGCATTAGGAGTGATCGACTTCCAAGATGCAGTCATTGGTGCAGATACCTATGATCTGATCTCGATTACACGTGATGCTTATGTACAGTGGAATGCTGAGCGTGTCTACGAATGGTTTGAGGTGTTCTATAACTTATTACCAGCTGTAGCGAAAGAAAACCGTAGTTTCGAGCAATTCAAGCGAGATGCAGATTTGATGGCGATTCAACGCCATCTGAAAATTCTAGGTATCTTTGTCCGTCTGTTTGAGCGTGATGGTAAATCTGGGTACTTAAAAGACTTACCACGAGTAATGTGGTATTTGCTTGAAGAAAGCCAAGGCTATGATGAGCTGAATGAATTTATGCAGTTTATTCGTGATGTGGTCATGCCTAAATTTATTGCGAAATATGGCGATTACGAGGTTGCAGCATAATGAAAGCGATGATTCTTGCTGCAGGGCTAGGGAATCGCATGCGTCCTCTGACCTTACATACACCTAAACCTTTGCTTGAAGTAGGTGGAAAGCCACTGATTGTTTGGCATATTGAAAAGTTGCAAAAGATTGGTGTTACAGAGATTGTCATTAATACCGCTTGGTTGGGTGAAAAACTGGCAACTACTTTAGGAGATGGCTCAAAATTCGGTGTGACGATTTTGTGGTCTCATGAAGGAGAAGGGCTTGAAACCGCAGGTGGTATTATCAATGCTTTACCATTACTGGGTGATGAACCTTTTATTTTGGTGAATGGTGATGTTTGGACCACGATGGATTTTTCGTCATTGTTAAATGTGCATTTGGGAGATAAGCAAGCACACTTAGTATTGGTTGAAAATCCACCGCAGCACCAGAAAGGTGATTTTATCTTGTCTAATAATTTGGCCCACACTTTTGAGCAGGGACAAATAGGTGAAGCCTTAACTTATAGTGGTGTTGCAGTATTAGCTCCGCAGATGTTTAATGGTTTGGAAAATGGTAAAAGACCTCTAGCGCCATTATTAAAGCAAGCGATGCAACAACAACAAGTGTCAGCTGAAAAATTACAAGGGATTTGGGTGGATGTTGGCACACCTGAACGTTTGGAACAGCTAGATCAACAAATTAAGCAAAATAAGTTTTCGTAATAGGTTATTGTCTTATTTACCTTAAATTTGTCTAAGGAACGACAAAAAACTGAATAGATTGTGCAGTTTATCAGGTTTGAAAATGTTTAACTGCATAATCGTTCAACAAGTCCTACTGTGCCTTGCATCAGAAATCGGTATACTGCACGGCAAGTTTATCGAGATGTCGCACTGTTATGCATCCTTTTTTTCAAGAATTAAAGCAAGGTAGTCAAGCGTTAGGTTTAAACCTAAGTGAGGAAACGCTAACACTCTTATTGAAATATCAAGATGCTCTCGTGCTATGGAATAAAGCATATAACCTGACAGCGATTCGTGACCCGAAAGAAATGCTGGTTAAACATTTATTAGATAGCTTAAGTATTTTAAATGATTTGCCACAAGGACGTTTATTAGATGTTGGCACGGGTGGTGGAATGCCGGGCATGATCATTGCATTATGTCAACCAGAGCGCTCGTGTGTATTATTAGATTCAAATGGAAAAAAAATTCGTTTTCTTAAGCAATTTATTGCCGATTTAAAATTGGATAATGTTGTTGCAGTTCAAACACGTGTAGAAAATGAAGACACTATTGATGAACTTGGTCAGTTTGATGTCATTACTAGTCGTGCATTTGCTTCATTAACTGATTTTGTAGATGCAGCGCAACCCTATATGCATGAGCAGAGTATTATTGCTGCAATGAAAGGTTTGGTTCCAACTGATGAAATGGAACAGATCAAAGAACAGTATTCATGCAAAGTGATTGAGTTGCGTGTGCCGCGATTAGATGAACAACGTCATTTACTTTTACTTCAACGAATTCAATAAAAAATATTAAGGGTAATCATGGCTCAAATTATTGCGATTGCAAACCAAAAAGGTGGCGTGGGAAAAACCACAACAGCCGTTAATCTTGCTGCTTCTTTGGCGATTTTGAAGAAACGTGTCTTATTGGTTGATATGGATTCTCAAGGTAATGCCACTATGGGGTCTGGCGTTCAAAAGAATGACTTACTTTACTCGATTACCGATGTGTTGTTGGGTGAAGTGCCAATTGAAACAGCAATTCAGAAAGCTGACGTTGGTTATAAAGTTTTAGGTGCAAATCGTGAACTTGCTGGCGTTGAGTTAGCAATTGCCGAGCAAGAAGGGCGAGAGTTTATTCTCAAAAATGCGTTACAAGAAGTAGATTCAGCATTTGATTATATTATTGTAGATTGTGCACCAAGCCTAAGTTTGATAACTGTGAATGCTTTGGCTGCGGTCAATGGTGTAATTATTCCGATGCAGTGTGAATATTATGCTTTGGAAGGTTTGGCAGATTTGACACAAACAATTGATCGTATACAAAAAGCCCTGAATCCAAACTTGGAAATTGTAGGGGTGTTACGTACGATGTATGATGCTCGTAACGCTTTAACCCGTGACGTGTCTGCTGAGTTAGAGCAATATTTTGGTAAAAAGTTATACGAAACGGTGATCCCTCGGAATATTCGTTTGGCTGAAGCGCCAGCACATGGCTTACCAGTGATTTATTTCGAAAAAAGCTCAAAAGGTGCAGTTGCATATTTGAATTTAGCTGCAGAAATGTTGAAGAAAAGTAAAGTGAAAAAAGGAAGTGCTGTATGAGCATCAAAAAACGCGGATTGGCTAAAGGTCGTGGTTTAGATGCACTATTGGGTTCAATTCAAAAAGAGAAATTGCAACTTGAAGCACAGGCTTTGGATCATGGTCAACTCAAGCAAATTGATGTCAATTTACTGAAACGTGGCGAATATCAGCCACGTCGTTTTATTCAAGAACAAGATTTACAGGAACTTGCTTCATCAATTGAGAAGCATGGCGTAATGCAACCGATTGTGATTCGTCCAGTGGATGATGAAGAACACCCTTATGAGATTATTGCAGGTGAACGCCGTTGGCGTGCTGCCCAATTAGCAGGTTTGGCTGAAATTCCAGCAATTGTACGTGACTTAAATGACCAAGTTGCAATCGCATTGGCGTTAATTGAAAACATTCAGCGACAAGATCTCAATCCAATTGATCAAGCGGTAGCTTTGCAGCGTTTCCATGATGAATTTGGTTTAAGTCATCAAGAAATCGCGGATACAGTAGGTAAGGCTCGTACTACGGTGAGTAACCTATTGCGGTTATTAAGTTTGGCTGATCCAATTAAGGACTTAATGCAACAAGGTCAACTTGATATGGGACATGCTCGTGCCATTCTGACCCTAAAAGCAAAAGAGCAAATGGATGTTGCTAAAATCGTAATTGAAAAAGCATTATCAGTGCGTCAGACTGAACAGTTAGTACGTGAGTGGAGTGAACCAAAGCCTGCAAAGGAAAAGGTGCAGGTTTCTCCTGATATTGAACAATTGACTCAGAAACTATCGGAACGTTTTGGAGCAAATGTTAAAATTGACCATAACCAAAAAGGTAAAGGAAAAATGGTCATTCATTATCACTCATTGGATGAGTTGGATGGAATTTTAAATATTTGTTTACCTAACTAATATTTAAGGTGCGTCCTTTTATATTTTAAATATTATTGGGGAATAATATGTGGGAACTTGTGAAAGCGGGTGGTTGGTTAATGCTACCGCTTATTCTCTCATCAATTTTTACGGTTGCTATTACAATTGAGCGATATATTCGCTTAAGACGGTCACAAGTTTTACCTCAAGCATTACTGGTTCAAGGCTCAAATGTGGATAATGTTATTTCACATTTAGAGCAAGAAGACGTTGTAAAAAGTCCGTTAGGTCGTATTTTAAAAGCTGGTTATGATCATCAAGATCAAGGTGAGCAGTTTGCGCGTGCACAAATGGAAGCAACAGCTTCCCAAGAAATCAGCTATCTAGAAAAAAATATTAACTTTTTAGGTACATTGAGCGCGATTGCACCCTTACTTGGTTTGTTAGGAACAGTACTTGGTATTATTGAATCGTTTTTAGTGATTGATATCGGTTCTGCTGGAAATGCAAGCATGATGATGCCTGGTATTTCTAAAGCATTGATTACTACGGCTGTAGGTATGCTGATAGCGATTCCAGCAATGATTGCTTATCGTTATTTTCAACGTGTAGTACATGAATATATTGCTGAGTTAGAACAACAATCAACATTATTTCATGCTGCACTTTTCTACAAAAAAGCACCTCATGTGCAAGAAAATCGCCGTGCAAGCTGAGCATAGGTGACATTATGAAATTTAAACGTTCTCAAGTTGAAGATATTCATATCAATTTGACGCCAATGATTGACTGTATGTTATTCATTTTGGTGTTTTTATTATTATCTACCACATTTAGTCAGCAAAGCCGTATAAATCTTACTTTACCAGATGCTCAAGGTGTTCCGCCTAAACAATTCGATCACAAAATTGAAATCATGGTAGACTCCACGGGACATTATTCTGTGAATGGTCAAGCATTATCGACCAAAGATAGTGCCGATCTCAGTACTGCGATTAAACAGGCTGCACAGGATCGTCGTGATTTTATGTTTATTATTGCAGCTGATGCAAAAGCAAAACATGAAGATGTGATTCGTGTAATGGATGTGGCAGGTCAACTCGGCTTTGTTAATGTCAATATTAGCACCAAAGTTCCAACTAGAGGTTTTACTGAGTGAATCAGGATTTTAAGGTTTATGTCCGTTTAATATCATATTTAAAATCTTATTGGGGCGTTGCCTTATTCGTCTTACTTGGTTTTGGAATCAACGCTGCGACAGAGGTTTCTGTCGCAAAGTTATTGAAATATATTATTGATGCAATCCAAAATGGTAGTCGCGAAAATTTAGATTGGTTCCCGGTCTTAATTGTCTTACTTATGTTTTTCCGTGGCCTTGGTTTGTTCTTAGGTGGATACTTTTCAGCAGTTATTTCACGTAGTTTGGTATTTAGTATTCGTCAAGAAGTTTATGCTAAATTACTGCGCTTACCTGCGCAATATTATCTTGATAACAGTGCAGGTCATATCAGTGCAAAATTGATGTATAACGTCGAACAACTCACAGCAGCATCATCTGAATCTCTACAAACATTAGTTAAAGATGGTTTAATTGTTATTGGTTTGTTGAGTTATTTACTCTATACCAACTGGCGTTTGACTCTATGTATCGTGGTTTTCATGCCTTTCATTGGGATATTGGTCAGAATCGCATCTAAGAAAATGCGTAAGTTGTCAATTCAAGTGCAAAACACGATGGGCGATGTGAACCATGTGGTACAAGAAACGATTAATGGAAACTCGGTGGTTAAGAGTTTTACGGGTGAGGTTTTTGAGCAGCAACGTTTTTACAAATCTTCTGAGGAAAACCTTCGTCGTGGCCTAAAAATGGTTGTGGTGCAGAATATTAATAGCCCGATCATACAATTACTATTGTCTATGGCAATGGCAATTATTTTATGGTTAGCGCTTCGCCCACAGGTTTTAGGTGACACCTCAGCAGGAGAGTTTGTTTCCTACATTACTGCGGCAGGTCTGATCTCTAAACCAGTGAAGAATTTAACTGATATTAATGAGAAACTTCAGCGTGGTTTAGCAGCTGCACATTCGGTATTTGAACTACTTGACATGCCAGAAGAAGAAAATAATGGTCAGCTTAAGCCAGTTTTGAAAGGCAATATTAAATTTGATCATGCTAATCTGCGTTATACAGATGGTACGCATGCAATTAAGGACTTTTGTCTAAATATTGAAGCAGGTCAGACCATTGCTTTGGTTGGTCGATCTGGTGCAGGGAAAACCTCATTAGTGAATATGCTGCCGCGTTTTCAAGAATTAAGTGAAGGGGAAATTTATTTTGATGATATTCCTGTACAAGAGATAGAGCTTTCTTATCTTCGCTCACAAATTGCGACAGTCAATCAACAGGTTGTGCTATTCAATCGTTCAGTGCGTGACAATATTGCTTATGGTCAGCTTCAAGACTCAAGTGATGAACAGGTTATTGCAGCTGCAAAAGCTGCTTATGCGCATGACTTTATTGTGAATTTGCCACAGGGTTACGACACAATACTTGGTGCGCAAGGTTTAAATCTTTCAGGCGGTCAGCGTCAACGTATCGCGATTGCCAGAGCAATCTTAAAAGATTCTCCAATCTTAATCTTAGATGAAGCAACCAGTGCGCTTGATAATGAGTCTGAATACTTCATCCAACAAGCTTTTGATGAAGCGATGCAAGGTCGTACGACGATAGTAATTGCGCACCGTTTATCTACAGTTGAAAATGCAGATCTTATTGTGGTAATGGACAAAGGACAAATTATCGAGCAGGGCACACATACTGAGTTGCTAAATAAACATGGCGTGTATTATCAATTGCATCAACGTAATTTTGAGGAAAATTAATAATGTCTATTGCGCAACACGTACAAGATGCTTGGAATAAAAAAGCGTCGTGGTTGATCGTGTTGCGTCCTTTATCATTATTGTATCGCTTAATTTTTAAATTAAATAAAACCTTATATACGGTTGGTCTTAAGAAAAAATACACTGCCCCAATTCCTGTGATGATTATTGGTAATATTACGGTTGGAGGAAGTGGGAAAACACCTTTATTAATTCAGCTCGTTAAATATTTACAGCAACAAGGTGTTCGCGTTGGTGTAATTAGTCGAGGATATGGTGGCAAAGGACCTTTTCCAGTTTTGGTGAATGCTTTGTCTGAACCAGATTTTGCTGGTGATGAGCCATGCTTAATTGTTCAATCTACTCATGTACCCATGGCGGTTGGGCCAAATCGTCAAGCATCAATTGAATTATTATTGAAATCTGAAAAACTCGATTTAATTATTAGCGATGATGGTTTGCAGCATTGGGCATTAGCACGTCAAATTGAATGGATTGTTCTAGATCAAAATCGTGGTTTAGGGAATGAGAAGTTGTTGCCCGAAGGGTACCTACGTGAGCCTAAATCGCGCTTGAATAGAAGTACGGTTATTGAACATACTAAAATTGCCCAATCACAAAGGAATATGCATTTAGTGATTGGTCAGCCATATCTGTTAAATTTAAATACAGATTTAAATGTGTTTGATCCAAATCAGTATTTTAATGTGGTTGTTGGTATTGGTTTCCCACAACGATTTTATCAAACTTTAAATCAATTGAATGTGAAACAATATCAAACACATGAGTTTGCTGATCATTATGATTATCAGATCGATGATCTCACCTTCAATAATCAAGATGCAATTATTACCACAGAAAAAGATGCGGTAAAGCTTAAGGTTTTATTGAAACAATACCCAGAATTTAATATTCCGATTTGGGTTGTGCCTGTTGAAGCGGTTTTATCTGCAGACTGTTATGATTTATTGAAACAACAATTGCAACAAGTCGGTATCCAATTTTCTTAGAGTTCTAACATGAAACATATTGTCATTCCTGCTCGTTTTGCGAGTTCACGTTTACCTGCAAAACCACTTTTGCTTATTCATGGTCGCCCAATGATTTTACGTGTCGTAGATCAAGCGAAGAAAGTTGCAGGTTTTGATGATTTATGTGTTGCGACTGATGATGAGCGTATTGCAGAAGTGTGTCGTTCGGAAGGAATTGATGTGGTTTTAACCAGTGCCGATCATCCGTCAGGCACAGATCGTTTGAGTGAAGTTGCTCGTCTAAAAGGCTGGGCAGAAAACGATATTATTGTCAATGTACAGGGTGATGAACCATTACTTCCTGCTCAATTGGTTCAACAAGTTACTCAGCTTTTAGTTGATCAACCGCATTGCTCAATGTCTACTTTATGCGAGCCTATTCACGCATTAGATGAATTTCAGCGCGATAGTATCGTCAAAGTTGTGATGAGTAATCGTAAAGAAGCATTATATTTTAGTCGAGCAACTATTCCTTATGATCGTGATGGCGCAAAATTACAGCAGCCAAAGCTGCATGATCGTGCTTTTCGTCATCTGGGTTTATATGCATATCGTGTGAAATTGTTGCAAGAATATGTGTTATGGGAACAAGGCGATCTTGAAAAATTAGAAAGTCTTGAACAATTACGCGTATTAGAAAATGGTCATCGTATTGCGATCGATATTGCTGAAGCCAATCTGCCTCCGGGTGTAGATACACAAGCTGATCTAGAGCGTTTAAATGCGCTACCAGTAAGTTTATTTGAATAATTATGATGAGTATGCAGTCAACAACCGTTTATCCTTGGCACAAGCAGACATGGGCGTTGTTGACAACGCGTTTTCCCGATATAGGTCATGGTTTACTTTTTTATGGTAAACATGGCTGCGCGAAACATCAATTTACTGAGCGTTTTGTGGCATGGGTATTATGTTTAAACAAACAAGCCGAACAAGCTTGTGGTGAATGTACAAGTTGTCTTTGGTTGAAGTCTAATACACATCCTCGCTATGTCCATATCACCACAGATGAAGAAAATAAAAAGCAAAATGCCAAGATAAAAATCGAAAAGATTCGTGATTTATTACCATTTGTTCAACAGACTGGTGATGGATGGCGAGTCGTTGTGATTGAGCCAGCGGAGGCTTTGAATATAGCATCCGCAAATGCATTGCTAAAGACTTTAGAGGAACCTGGAGAAAGGGTTATTCTGATTCTATTGGCCGATCATTACTTGAAATTACCAGCAACGATTCGAAGCCGTTTGCAGCATTTCGCTTTAGACCGTCTAGATACCCAAGATGCACAAAACTTTATTCAGCAGCAAATAGCGAATATTTCAGCTGAACACATTGATTTGTTGCTTAATCTCGCAAATGGCATGCCATTGACTGCCGTTGAAATTAATCAGAGCGATTGGTTGCATAAAAGAGATTTATTCTTGAAAGATTGGTTTAAGTTGGTCTCAGAAAAAAATATGCCTTTAAGTTATTCAAGCAAGTGGTCGAAAGAGTTGAGTTTCTCTGAATTTATGACAATGTTTGAATATTTATTGACCGATTTAGTCGCTATAAAATTAAATCAATCTTTGAGAAATAAAGACTTAGATTTAACACAGCTTGCACAGCTTTATGACTTAGAAAGCTTATTTCAAATTTATTCTGACCTGCAACAGAAAAAATTGATGGTTGAGCAAAATGTACAAACACAGTTGATACTAGATCAGTTGTTTATTCAATTGATGCATGTGGTTTAGATAGGGTATTAAAATCTTTTATGTTGATTGAATGCTTGATTTTGTAATAGCCAAAAAGCATTTGCTTTCGTTATGGTGATCACCTCTGAAATCGTGATTCATCGAAGGCTATATTTGTTTAAATAAAAACCATTTTTGTTTGTTTTCGAACAGTTTTCCTCAAACATTATTTGTTGTTTGTCGGATTGTTTCCTATAATTAAAATGGCAGTAATTATAGTTTTTTAAATTGACGGTAGAAAATATTGAATTTGAGAGGCATGTAAATATGCTTAAAAATTTACTAATGCTATGAAAATATAGATATTTCAAACTATTTGTATTTGACAGGGGAATGTTATGCAACCACAAATGATGGGCGGAATTATACAGGTCAATATTCCTGATAAAGCAACTTTGCAATCAAGTTATATGCCTTTTGTGCAAGGTGGCGGTTTATTTGTTTCCACGAAACAAGCCGTAAAAATGGGACAGGAAGTTTTTGTGTTAGCGACTTTACCAGAGCAGTCACAAAAAATCCCATTAACGGGTAAGGTAATTTGGATTTCGCATAAACAAACACATTTTAAACCACAAGGTTTTGCAATTCAGCTTGCTGGTGAAAAAGGTGTGTATTACAAAAATGAGGCTGAGAGATTGTTGGCTGGTTCAAAAGCGATGGATCGTCCAAGTTTTACGATGTAAGTTGATAGGAAATAAGCGTGTTTGTTGATACCCATTGTCATTTAACGATGTTAGATCTGAGTCCTTACGATGGGAGTTTAGATCAAGCGCTTGCCCAAGCTCGCCTTGCAGGTGTTTCAAAATTTATGGGCATCTCAGTTGATTTGGATGATCATATTAAATTGGCTGAAATCGCTTCTCGACATGATGACGTGGGTTATTCTGTAGGTGTTCATCCATGCGAGGATGATCATAATATGGCGCGAGCAACAACAGACTACCTCGTAGAGCTAGCACAGTCTGATAAGGTATGGGCATTAGGGGAAACAGGTTTAGATTATTATCACAGTACAGATTTTATTGCAGAACAGAAACGATGTTTTGCCCGTCATATTCATGCATCAAAAATTGTAAAAAAACCTGTGGTTGTGCATACACGATCAGCCAAACACGATACCGTCGATATTATAAGAGCAGAGCAGTCCACACATGGTATTTTGCATTGTTTCACCGAAGATTGGGAAACAGCGAAGTCTGTTTTAGATTGTGGTTACTATATTTCTTTTTCTGGTATTGTTTCATTCAAAAATGCACAAGAATTACGTGATGTAGCTAAACAAGTGCCGCTTGATCGGTTGTTAATTGAAACGGATAGCCCATATTTAGCACCTATGCCTTATCGGGGTAAAACCAATGAGCCTAAATATGTGCCTTATGTTGCAAAGGCGTTAGCGGATGTATATAACAAGTCAGTTGAAGAAATAGGTATGATTACCACACAGAATTTTGAGAATCTTCTTCGTTTGAAGTAAACGGTTTAGTTGTATTAGCAAAGAGAGTTATCACGTGAAAATGGATCGCCAAGCTCAGTTTAGAGCACGAGAAGCCTTAATTTTTCAGATCGCTGAGCAACTCCTATTAGAAAATGGTGAAGCAGGCATGACTTTGGACGCTTTAGCGGCGGAATTAGATCTTGCTAAAGGCACATTATATAAGCACTTTCAGAGCAAAGATGAATTGTATATGTTGCTGATTATTCGTAATGAACGAATGCTGCTTGAAATGATTCAGGATACAGAGAAAGCTTTCCCTGAGCATCTAGCTTTTTTCATGCTACACCATTTACATCATCCTGAACGTACTGCTTTATTTCATCAAATTGAAGAACGCCTCTCTACGACGGGTCAAGGTATTCAGTTATTATTTAGCGAATTGTATAAAGTTCGTCGTCAACGTTTACGTATTATCATTCGTATGACAGAAAGTTATTTATTAGATATAAATAGCACGATGACAACGCGTGATTATTTGGCTTCGATTTGGTCTCTGACTTATGGTGCAGCAGTTATTCTGAATTCGAGCTTTTATCAGCGTTATTTAGGTTCACGTGATAGTTTACGTGTGGCTTATATTGATCAAGCTTTAGGTTTGCCAAAACAAATTGAATATTTAGCGAATGGCTGATAAATAAAATGAAATCACCACATAGATTACAACAAGGTTTTACCCTCATTGAGATCATGGTGGTGATTGTAATCATGACGATTATGACATCTTTGGTTGTTCTGAATATTGGTGGTGTAGATCAACGTCGAGCGATGCAAGCCAGAGAAATGTTTATACTTGATTTAAAAAAGATTAATAAAGAATCAACGGATCAAGCTAAAGTTTTTGCCTTAAATACTCAAAATGCGACTGACGTTGCACCATTTCGCTATAATTTGTTTGAATATCATGATCAGAGCCATGAGCAAATTCAGCAAGCTGATCGGACTTGGCAGCCATATAAAGAGTTTAAACTTCGAGAGCTACCGACTAGCGTATCTTTTAGTATTCAAACTTTAAATGCTGAAGAATATCGAAAAGCGAGAAATGAGGACTTATTAGGTGGTAAAGCACCGCAACTCATATGGTTTGGCAATGGTGAAGTTAAGCCTGTCCGTATTCAATTTTATTATGAGCAACAGCCAATTGGACATGAGTTTGAAATAGATCATTTGGGTAAAATAAATGAAGAAGATTAAAGCATTTACCCTGTTGGAAGTAATGGTTGCTTTAGCGATATTTGCTGTCGCTGCAATTGCATTAACAAAAATTGCCATGCAATATACACAATCTACATCGAGTGCGATTTTGCGAACAAAAGCACAGTTCGTTGCAATGAATGAGATTGCAATGATGGAAATGAATCAAGAATGGTTAGATGGAACGCAATCGAAACAGGTGACTTCTCAAGGTGAGACTTGGCAGATTGATAAAAAAGCACAGGCTACAATTAGCCCCAAAATACAACGTATCGAATTACAAGTAAGTTTATTTAATACTGAGCATGGTAAAGTTGAAGCGGGCATCACCAATATGGTGTTTTTTAATTATCCAGCAAAAGCTAAAACATGATGAAAATTAAAAAGGGTTTTACCCTTGTTGAATTGCTGGTTGCAATTGCTATTTTTGCCGTACTTTCAATGCTTGGTTGGAAAGTTTTTGATTATTTATTAAAAGTCAAAGATCGTAATGCAGAGCATGAAACACATTTATTTGCGTTACAAGATGCCTATCAGCAGATTCTAAGAGATAGTCTGCAAATTATTCCATTAACGGCAAATGATGGTCGACAATTACAAGCCGCTTTGGTGCTAAATGATCGTGGTTTTATGTTTAGTAAAGCAGGAGTGTCCGATCCGTTGAAACAAGGTTTGTCACCTTATGAACGTATTGAATATCGCTACGATTCAACACAGAAAAAAGTTTATCGACTCAAATATTCAAATCTAAATATTCCAAATCGGGTACAACCCATCTCAAGTACCTTATTAGAAAATGTAGATCAATTTAAAGTGGTCGTCATGAATCCACAGGAACTGACACAATGGCCTGAAAATATTGGTGATCCTAATAATATTAATGAGTTAAAAAAATTACCATTAGGCATAAAAATACAGCTTAGTGTTGCAGGTACGGATTACGAGTGGATTTATAGTCTAGTGAATGCAAATCAATTGTTGGGAAATAACTCACCACCATGAAAAACTATTCATCTCAGCGTGGCGTAGCTTTATTAACGATTTTAGTCATGGTTGCTTTAGCAACGATTTTGGCTGCAACAATTGCAAAACGGCAAACCAATACCGCTGAAAATACGGGCTATTTGATGCGTCAGGATCAATCGTTATTGTACGCAAAAAGTGCAGAAGCTTTTTTTTCAGAGTTACTCATTCAAGATAGCGATAATGGTGGTAGTATTGATCATTTACAGGAAAACTGGGCAAAGCCGATGCCATCATTTCCCGTAGAAGATGGATCAGTCTCAGGAAAACTACTAGATGAGTCAGGAAAGTTTAATCTAAATAATTTGGTTAAGGCTGATGGCAATCAAGTTGATGATTCTGCTCGACGTTGGTTTGAAAAGTTATTGCAACGTGTAGGTCTGCCTGCTGAACTCAGTCAAGCTGTGATTGATTGGCAAGACACAAATGATGAAGTGACTGGCGCAATGGGTGCGGAGAGTAGCTATTACCAAGGACTAAATCCTGCATATTTAACGCCGAATACCAAGTTTCATAGTATAGAAGAATTAAAACTTGTACGAGGTTTTGAAGGCAAAAACTACGATTTGATCAAACCTTATGTCACGGCATTACCTGAACAGACGAAGGTGAATATGAATACAGCACCTGCATTACTATTAGCCAGTATTGATCCTAAAGTAGATGTCAAAGCTATCGAACAACAATTAAAAATCAAGGAAACTGAGTTAACGCATTTTAATAATGTAGATGATTTATGGAAATTAAGTGCTTTTTCTGGGATTGATGAGCAGAGTAAAACCGATGCTGCGTCTTTATTAGATAGTAAATCAAATTATTTTACGGCTCAAATTGAAGTGATGCTAAGCGAGCGTAAGCGCCAATTTAACAGCTTAATGATGAGAAAAGATAAACAAGTGATTGTGTATTCAAGAAGTCTTGCACCATTCTAGTCTTTGTATAGATTGGATTATTGAATAGTCACAAGGCTTAAAATCAATCCCACCGATGATTTTTTTGCTTTATAATAAAATCTGTTTGCAGATATAGATCAGCTTGGTGCATGTTAATTCGTAAATTATTTAAGTTTGAAAATGCTCATATTGTACGTAATTGTACATCAGATCGCTGTAAGCGTTCGATTCACGGGCATAGTTATAAAGTTGAATTACTGTTAAAAGCCTCAAAATTAGATCATGGGCAAATGGTCTATGATTTTGGTCTATTAAAAGGTGTGATTAAAGAGCTTTTTGACAGTTTTGATCACGCAATTTGTTATTGGCAAAAAGATGATCCTGAATATATTCAAGCGTGTAAAACTTTTAGTGCACGTTGGGTTGCCTTGCCAGTTTCACCATCAGCTGAACAGTTTTCAAGGATTTTCTTTTATCTAGCGCAACAGGTGCTCGCTTCAACCACAACACAGAATGGTGAGGGTGATGTTGAGGTCTATTCAGTGATCGTGCATGAAACTGATACAGGTTACGCACAAAGTTTTTTAGAAGATATTGAAAATGAGCAAATGGGTTTACTTAGCCTAGACCAAATTATTTTTTCAGAGCAAGTACAAGTTGAGTGGAGTGATCCTCAAATGTATGAAAATCTGAAAAATGGAATTAAATTCCAAAATCCAAATGTAGAGTTACAAGTTAACATTTAGGTCAGCAAGATTTAAATGTTGGAGTCGTTATTTCAAGGAATGTTGATGCAATTTACTGAACAGCAGCAGAAAAAACTTAATAAAGTTCAGTTGGATGAGTCCTGGAAAATCTCTTTGTCAGAATTTCTACTCAGTCAGAAAATGGATCATTTAAGAGAGTTTCTACAGCAACAAATCCTTGCTCAGAAAACGATTTATCCACCTAGCAAGCAAATTTTCAATGCATTGAATACAACCCCATTACAGGATGTAAAAGTCGTGATATTGGGTCAAGATCCATATCATGGCCCTAATCAAGCTAATGGTCTAAGCTTTTCTGTACAAAGAGGGGTTGCATTACCACCATCTTTGCGTAATATTTTTCATGAATTGCATACTGATCTCACAGTCCCGATTTCACGTCATGGGGATTTAAGTAAATGGGCTGCTCAAGGGGTATTGCTATTAAACAGTGTACTCACTGTTGAAGCAGGACAGCCAACTTCTCATCAAAAACAAGGCTGGGAAGAATTTACTGATGCTGTAATTGATGTGTTAAATGAACAGCGTGAGCATGTTGTGTTTATCTTATGGGGTGCTTATGCACAACGTAAAGGACAGCGCATTGATCGAAATAAACATCTAGTGTTAACAGCAGCTCATCCATCACCGCTTGCTGCAAACAGAGGTGGTTTTTTTGGCTGTAAAGTATTTTCTAAAACAAATCATTATTTGAAACAACATGGCATTGAGCCAATAGACTGGCAACTGGACGCATAATGACTTCTCCCGATTTAAATAGTTATCACCCAGATTTAATCATCGAAAACGCTAAAAATGGTTGGCGTATTGTTCGTTTAAACCGACCAAAATCTTTACATGCACTTGATGAGTCAATTGTGAGCGCTTTATTGAAAATATTTGAATATTTTCATGAAGATGACAGTGTTAAAGCAATTTGGTTTGATTCAACCACACCGAAAGCATTTTGCGCAGGTGGTGATGTTCGTAAACTCCGTCAACTTGTCATTAATAATGAAGTAGATACGGCAAATAAGTTTTTTGAACAAGAATATGCGCTTGATTTATTGCTTCATAACTATGCTAAGCCAATTGTAGTTTGGGGTGAAGGTTATGTCATGGGTGGTGGTTTAGGCCTATTCATGGCTGCGCCATTTCGTCTAGTTACACCTTATTCACGTCTTGCAATGCCTGAAATCAATATTGGTCTCTATCCTGATGTAGGGGGGAGTCGTTTCCTTGCTGATCGTGGTCAAATTGGGCTGTTTACAGGTTTAACGGGTTCAATCATGACTTCAGCTGGTGCTTTTAGCATTGGTTGGGCAACTCATATTTGTGAGGCACAGCGAGATAATGTTCTTCAAAAAGTTTTGAATGTGGATTGGAATCATTATCCTGCGGGTGCTTTCCGTGCAATCGATGATACTTTAAATAGTCTACATCGCCCTGTATCATCAGGTCCGTTACAAAATTCAATCGATGTGATTCATAGCGTATGTCGTGGTCAAAGTTTTGAGTATGACTATCAAGCGATTATTGGTTTGAGTGATGCAAGTAGTGATTGGTTACGTCAGGCAAGTGAGAATCTGCAAAAAGGTTCTCCAAGTACTGCTGCGATTACATGGTTGCTATGGCAATGGGGTAAGCAAGGACATGCTTGGGATGAAGTTTTTGCACTAGAATCACAAATCTCTGATTGGAAAATCCGCCATCCAGATTTTGTTGAGGGTGTCCGTGCACGTTTAGTTGATAAAGACTTATCACCAGAATGGAAAGCAGCGGAAAAGATTACATTGAAAGATATTTTATCTGATTGTGCTCCAGTAACTACAATTGATAGTTGGAATGCTTTATTAAGACAATATGGTGTTATTGCTTAAAATCGATGAGTATAGACGTCACAACTTCAGAAAACTTTAATGATGAATATTGGATGCAGCTTGCTTATGAGCAAGCTGCACTAGCTGCTTCGCAGGGTGAAATTCCTGTTGGAGCGGTGATAGTGAGTCAAGAGAAAGTTATTGGTGCTGGTTATAATGCACCAATTAAACAATCTGATCCTACCGCTCATGCTGAAATTCAAGCTTTACGTGCAGCCTGTCAATCATTGAATAACTATCGTTTACCAGATGATGCCATATTATATGTGACGCTTGAACCTTGTACGATGTGTGTTGGCGCACTCATTCATGCTCGTGTCAAAAAAGTAGTGTTTGCCACGACAGAGCCTAAGGCTGGTTCGTTGGTCAGTGCTCGACAATTATTAGAAAATGGCTATTACAATCATAAATTCGTATTTGAACAAGGTTGTATGCAAGCTGAATGTTCATTGCAATTAAGTGAATTTTTTAAACAAAGACGAGAAGAAAAAAAGAAAACTCGGCTATTAAAAACGTCCTTAAATGATTAAAAATGTCTCATTAGTTGTGGCAAACTATGCCTCCGAAGATTTTAGCTAAATCAAAAAGGCAAAGTTATGCGTAACGCAATCACCATACAAAAAGAATTCAACGCACCAATTTCTGAAGTTTTTGACTTATTGTCAAAGCACGCAACTTATAGTAAAGCATTTGCTCCTTTACAAGTTGTACGTGTAAAAGATTCTGCTGATCCTCAGCGTCCAGATGGAATCGGTTCAATTCGCCGTATGGGCTTTGGACCAATCAAGCCTCTTCAAGAAGAAATTACATTACTAGAAGAGAATAAGCGTATCGAATATAAATTGATTAATAATCCTTTGGTTAAACACCATCTCGGGCAAATTGATTTTAAAGAAATCACACCGTTTATTACTTTAGTGACTTACAAGATTGAATTTACAGCAAAAGCGCCTTTTGTAAGTAAATTAGTTCTTGCACAACTCAAAGCAGCGATTACACTAGGTTTTTCAAAATTAGCGAAGTCAGTTGCTTCATAAGAGACGGGAATGACAGTTCATATTATTACGATTGATGGTCCTAGTGGTTCTGGTAAAGGGACCTTGGCAGCCAAAATAGCTGCTTATTATGGTTTTAATCTATTAGACTCTGGTGCTTTATATCGTTTACTCGGGCTGTCATTATTTCAACGTGGCTTACTTGATCAAATCGACTCTAATTTAGGTCAATGCGTTGAATACGCAACGAATTTAGATATTGAATTTAAAACGACTGAGGCTGCGACCCTTGTTTTACTAGAAGGTGTAGATGTCACAAATACCATTCGTACTGAACAGGTCGGAGAATATGCCTCTAAAGTTGCAACTGTTCCTGAATTAAGAAAAGCATTATTTGCGCGCCAACGTGCATTTATTCAAGCCCCTGGTTTGGTAGCTGATGGACGAGATATGGCGACGTCAATTTTTCCAGAGGCTCAAGCTAAAATATACTTAACAGCATCGGCTGAATCTCGAGCAGAGCGTAGAGTAAAACAGTTGCAGGGTATGGGTCTTGATGCTAAAATAAGCGACATTTTATCTAACATACAGGCTAGAGATAAAAGAGATATGGAGCGAGCTGTTGCTCCGCTCAAGCCAGCTGAAGACGCGTATATCATTGATAGTTCTACAATAGGCATCAATGAAGTATTTCAGTTAATGGTGAACTATATCGATAGCCGTATTCAATAGATAGACCATTTTATTTTCAGTTGAAGCATTGCTTGATCAGATTTTTTGGACAATGTAACAACTTAACTAAACCGGCCTTGTCTGATCCAAGACCGCGGACTTTATCAGGTATATCATGACCGAATCTTTTGCAGCCCTCTTTGAAGAAAGTGAATTAAACCTCAACGTTGAAAAGGGTGCAGTCATCCAAGGTACTGTTGTTAGTATCGATTCTGACTGGGTTACTGTTGACACTGGCCTTAAATCTGAAGGCGTAGTTGACCGTGCTGAATTTTTAAATGAACAACGTGAACTTGAAGTTCAAGTTGGCGATACTGTTGACGTAGTTGTTGAAGCGCTTGACAACGGTATGGGTCAAACAGTTTTATCACGTGAAAAAGCGAAACGTGCTGAAACTTGGACTAAACTTGAGAAAATCTTTGAAGACGGCGAAATCGTTACTGGTGTTATCTCTGGTAAGGTTAAAGGTGGTTTCACTGTTGACATTGGTCCTGTACGTGCATTCTTACCAGGTTCTTTAGTTGACACTCGTCCTATCCGTGACACAACTCACCTTGAAGGTAAAGAGTTAGAGTTCAAAGTAATCAAACTTGATGCTAAGCGTAACAACGTTGTAGTTTCTCGTCGTGCAGTTATGGAAGCTGAATCTTCAGCTGACCGTGAAGCATTACTTGCTCAACTTGAAGAAGGTCAAACAGTTACAGGTACTATCAAGAACCTTACTGATTACGGCGCGTTCGTTGACCTTGGCGGTATCGATGGTCTTCTACATATCACAGATATGGCTTGGAAGCGTATCAAGCACCCTTCAGAAGTTGTTGAAGTTGGTCAAGAAGTTACTGTTAAAGTACTTAAATTTGACCGCGAGCGTAACCGCGTATCTTTAGGTCTTAAGCAATTAGGCGAAGATCCATGGTTAGCGATCATGAGCCGTTACCCTAAAGGTTCTATCGTTAAAGCACGTGTAACTAATTTAACTGACTACGGTTGCTTTGCAGAAATCGCTGAAGGCGTTGAAGGCTTAGTACACGTTTCAGAAATGGACCACACAAACAAAAACATCCACCCATCTAAAGTTGTTCAGATCGGTGATGAAGTTGATGTTATGGTTCTTGAAGTTGACGAAGAACGTCGTCGTATTTCATTGGGTATCAAACAAACTCGTGCTAACCCATGGGAAGAGTTTGCTAAAGCAAATGAAAAAGGCGAAAAAGTTTCTGGTACGATCAAGTCAATCACTGATTTCGGTATCTTCATCGGTTTATCTGGTGGTATCGACGGTTTAGTACATTTATCTGACATTTCTTGGAACGAACAAGGCGAAGAAGCTATCCGTCGTTACAAGAAAGGTGACACAGTTGAAGCAGTTATCTTATCTGTAGACGCTGAAGGTAACCGTATCAGCCTTGGTATCAAGCAATTAAACAGCGATCCATTCAATGATTTCTTAGCTGCGAACGAGCGCGGTGCTTTAGTTAAAGGTACTGTAACTGCTGTTGATGCTAAAGGTGCTACAGTTAAATTAGCTGATGACATCGAAGCAACGCTTAAAGCTTCTGAAATCAACCGTGACCGCGTTGAAGATGCAACTAAATTCTTAGAAGTTGGCCAAGAAGTTGAAGCGAAGATCATCAACGTTGATCGTAAATCTCGCTCTATCAACTTGTCTATCAAAGCGAAAGACGAAGCTGAAGAGAAAGAAGCTGTGAACAATGCTCGTCAAGCAGCAGCTCAAGTTTCAGAAGCTAATGGTCCTAAGACTATTGGTGATTTGATTAAAGCTCAAATGAAGTAATTTGTTAAAAGGTACATTTCTTGTAACAGAGATGTACCTTTTTATACAAAAATACTGCAAACGGTAGCGTAGTATCGATGTACTGCGCTACCGTTTTGTATTTAAACAGGTTATTATTAAAATATTGAAAAGTAGCAATAATTAAAGAGGTCAACGATGACTACTGACGCACTTAACAAATCTGATTTGATTGAACGGATTGCCCTTAAAAACCCTCATTTGGCAGAACCGTTGGTCGAAGATGCAGTTAAAATTATGATTGATCAAATGATTGAAGCACTTTCGAGTGGCGATCGTATTGAGATTCGTGGTTTTGGCAGTTTTGCATTACATCATCGTGAGCCACGTTTAGGGCGTAATCCTAAAACTGGTAAATCAGTTGATGTTGCAGCAAAAGCTGTACCGCATTTCAAACCAGGTAAAGCACTTCGTGATGCAGTAAACGAGACTTTTGATTAATAAAAAATTGAGGTGTTCATGCGTTATATTCTTATAGCATTACTCATCGCCATTTTTGGTTATTCACTTGCTCTAGTTTTACAAAATCCAGCAGAATTAGAAGTAAACCTATTGTTTACTCAAGTTCCTGCAATGCGTTTAGGTTTATTGCTTTTATTGACTTTGGCATTAGGTGTCGTGGTCGGTTTGCTTCTAGGTGTTCAAGTATTTCGTGTTTTCCAAACGAATTGGGAAATTAAACGATTACGTAAAGATATTGACCACCTCAGAAAAGAGCAGATCCAACTTGCTCAGCAAGCAGCCGCAGAAGCTGCTGCAAGCGTAAGACATGAAAAAACTGTTTTAGATGTTTATCCGAATGATAAGATTTAATAGTTGAATTGCTATTTAGTATTGAAAATGGCTATTTCACAATTGAAGTAGCCCTTTTAGTTTTTGATTAAAAAACACTTAATTAATTTTAATTTCATTTTTCAAGTTCAATTCAAGCTGATCCATAAATTGATTAAAAGCATTAAAACTTTTTTCTACTACGATTAATGCAGTTTCATTCATTTCTCGCGTTATAGGCATGTTTTCAAAAACGTTTGATTCGAGACCAAGTCTATTAATTCGTAAGATAGTTTACGGCTAGGTGACATGTCATCACACCAAATAAATCTAAGGGTGTTGGTAAGTTCTTCTTTATTGTTGAGCTCGAGTGTTTTTAGGTCATGCAAATACCAAGGCCAATGATTAGCATCCTCTTTACAGTGAACATTGATTGCTTCTTCATATTCATTCTGTGGAAAATTAAAGGGCTGTACATATTTATTTAAATCCGCAAAGCTCATTATAAAGTGAGTAAGATTGGGCAAGAGTTTTAAGCGTTGTTGTATGGGTATTTCTTGATTTTTCAAAATCTTAAAAAATGATGGTGACTAAATTGATGCCTTTTTATGCCTATTGCAGTTTTAATCGTTTTTAATTTATTTTAAGATTAAAATTTAATAAAATTTTACTATTTGGTATGTTTTAGTTCTGTTGTTGCAACTTAAATGTAAGAAGTAAAAATGTGTTGAATGAAATTTTACACTTAAATTAAAACCTATTTATAATAGCGACTTTGAATCAACTGGGAAGAAACGCTCTTGAGTATCATTGTTGCACTAGATGCAAAAAGCGAATATGACGCTTTAACGATTGTGGATCAGCTTGATCCTGCTTTATGTCGTGTCAAAGTGGGCAAGGAACTTTTTACTCATGAAGGTCCAAGTGTTGTTAAAACTTTACAAGATAAAGGCTTTGAAGTTTTCCTTGATTTAAAATTTCATGATATTCCGAATACAACTGCTCAAGCTGTTTGTGCTGCGGCAGATCTAGGTGTGTGGATGGTCAATGTTCATGCGTCTGGCGGTCGAAAAATGATGGAAACTTGTGTTGAAAGACTCAAAGCAGGCAATTATCAAACACAACTAATTGCAGTTACTGTGTTAACTTCTATGGGGCGTGAAGATCTACGTGATATTGGTTTAGACATCGAACCGGTAGAGCATGTCAAACGTTTAGCTAAATTGACTCAAGAAAGTGGTTTGGATGGCGTAGTTTGCTCAGCACAAGAAGCTAAGATTCTTCGTGAAATGTTGAATGCTGATTTTGCATTAGTTACCCCGGGCATTCGTCCAGAAGGTTCAAATGCAGATGACCAAAAACGTATCGTTACACCTAAACAAGCTATGCTTGATGGTTCGACGCATTTAGTGATTGGTCGCCCGATTACAAAGGCTGAACGTCCAACAGAAATGTTGAAGTCAATTTTGGCGTCTATCTAAGTTTATTTAGTGTATAAATACCTTAGAACTTGAGATTTAAGAATAGGCTGATTAATAAAGGTGCAAGAAGCGATAAAATTAATCCGCTCATCATTGCATGTGGTACGTAATGCGTGCCACATGACTGTTTAACCATTGCAAGGGTGACATCCATTGAGGTTGCTCCAGCACTCGAAATCGCTGAACGTGGAAAACGCCAGCCTAGAAAATACATAAGAAGAATGGCGAAAATTTCTCGGAAGAGGTCGGTTAATAAGGCAATGCCACCAAGTCGTGCTGAATGTAATTCAGTGAATAGAATGCCAGACATTGAGTACCATCCATATCCCTGAGCTAAAGCCATTATTTCATTTAAGTTAAAGTGATTAGATAAGATTAAATAATTCACGATTGCTGCTAAGCATGAACCAACAAAGGCTGCAGCGGGAACCAATAGTACTTTCCAACTTAACCAACTACGATCAAATTGCGTAAAAGCAAGCTCAATGCCAATCAAAAAGATAAATATGAGTAATAAATACCAACTATTAAATGCAATTTGTAGATTAGATTGAGTGACTAGTATTCCAAGTAAAATCCCTAAACCTAATGCTAGAAATGCTTTAGCGATATTTTTGAGTGCATTGATAAAGAGGTGTAATGAAATTTTTCCTTGTATGCTTTGACGATCAATCAGTTTGTAAGTAATCAGACAGATAAAGAAAGAACCAACTGATGTAGTAAATGCAATTAATAATGCAGGTGGTAATATTGCTGCTGGATCTGAGATATGATTCAAAGCTTGAGTCAGTTCAAAGGCAACACTCATTAATAATAAATAAGAAAAATAGGGTAAAATTTTAAATACAAATTGTTTAATTCGCTGTGATAGTTTTGGGGCGAGAAAATAGCCTAAGCTTATTGCGATAAAAATTTGGAAGATAAGAACAAAAGATTGCATAAAAAAAGCAGGTTACGAATAACCTGCTTATTATGAAGAATTATTGATTAGGCTGCATTGTTTTTTGCATTTGTTGCTGTATGAATAAAATTATAGTCAGCGACATTTACTTTACGTGTTTCTAACCAATATTTCCAAGTATATGTTGGCCATAATGAGAAGTTTTTACCATCGGCTGCTTGATACCAACTACTGCATCCACCTGCTTGCCAAACTGTTCCTTTGAGTTGTTTCTGCACACGCTCATTAAATTGATCTTGTACCTGTTGTTTAATCTCAACAGCTTGAGAACCTGTTTTATCTACGGTTTGAATCAATTGCAAAATATAATTCACTTGAGATTCAATCATAAAAATAATAGAGTTATGACCTAAAATCGTATTTGGACCTAATAGTTGGAATAGATTAGGGAAGTTTTTCGTACTAACACCATAGTAGCTTTCTGCACCATCTTTCCAAGCTTGCTTAAGTTCGATTCCATTACGACCAACACAATCGAAATGCTTTAAGTAAATACGTGGGTCAGTAATGAATCCCGTACCATAAATCAAACAGTCAATTTGGCGTTCTTTACCGTCTTTGGTAATAATGCCGTTAGCTGTAATTTCCTGAACGCCATCAGTAATTAATTCAACATTTTTACGGTTGAACGTTGGGAAGTACTTATTTGAAATCAAAATACGCTTACAACCCATCACGAAGTCTGGTGTAAGTTTTTTAGCGAGCTCTTTGTCTTTGACTTGAAAGCGGATAAATGCTTCTGCAAGCTTTTGACCATATTTCATGATCTGTGGTTGTACGATAGGTACGACACGTGATTCGTTGCTCCAATACAAACGAGTACGATGAATTTGACGATAAATATTTGAAGCTTTAAATAAAGATTTGCTTAATTGTGAATATTTACGTTCATCACGTGGAATGACCCATGCGGCAGTACGTTGGAATACATAAAGCTGTTTCACTTTTTGTGCAATCTCGGGGATATATTGAATTGCACTACCACCAGTACCAATAGAAGCAACAGATTTACCTTCTAAGCTGTATTGATGATCCCATTGTGAAGAATGGAAGACTTTACCTTTAAACTTTTCAATTCCTTTTAAGTGAGGAATTTGTGGAACGTGTAGGGGACCAGAAGCAAAAATAACAAATTGAGCTTCAATGGATGGTTGATCTTTAAAATCTAATGACCAAACATTACGATTTTCATCAAACTCAGCATGAGTAACTTCATGATTGAATTTGCAATAATCTTTTAATCTATATTGCTGAGTAATATCTTGGATATATTCAAAAATTTCATCAGCTTCAGCGTAACGTTTTGACCAATCTGTTTTGGGAGCAAACGAAAGTGAATACATGTGTGATTGAACATCACAGGCAGCACCCGGGTATTGATTTTCACGCCATGTGCCACCAACGTCATTGGTTTTTTCTAAAATTACAAAATCATTCATTTGACTTTGTAATAGTCGAATAGACATTGCTAAACCACCAAAACCTGCACCAATAATTGCAACTTTAGTTTTTTGAATAGCATTTTGGGGTACATCACGCATAGTCCACGCCCTACACATCTAAATTTTATGCAAGTTTAAAGGTTTTGTAGAGATTAAATATGATTGTATAGACGCAAAACCTGATCATTTCGGCAATTCATTTATTCGTATTTTTATAGTACAACGTTAAAGTCTTAGGAATTACATTCGGAATTATGAAGAGATCTATCCTCGGATTGATGTATTTAATTCAAGGCATGCGTCATGTGGGCATTGATGTTGATGCTCGTTTAGCAGACATGGGAATACAAGCCGAAGCTTTAGATCCGAGTTCAATTATTCCAGATGAAATTGAATGGGATATTTTACAGTATATTAGTCAAGATATTTCTCCTGAACAAGGCTTAATCATTGGTCAACATTATGCGCTTGCAGGGTATGGCCCATTCTTGATGCTGCTTGTTACAAGCGATACTTTACATAAAGCTCTGTTAAATGGTGTGCGATTTCAGCAATTGACACATCTGTTTGGTTCATTACAACTAAATATTAAAAAAGATCACATCCATTTTCATTATCAACCAATTGA
This sequence comes from Acinetobacter sp. SwsAc4, assembly GCF_013391535.1. Lineage (NCBI taxonomy): Bacteria > Pseudomonadati > Pseudomonadota > Gammaproteobacteria > Moraxellales > Moraxellaceae > Acinetobacter > Acinetobacter sp. SwsAc4. The sequence goes on along the minus strand of NZ_JACAXC010000010.1, from coordinate 45,281 downwards.
TTTAAATACACATTTAGGATTGTTTCGTGCTCAATGTGAAATCTCAGGTACTTATAAGTTCTTACAAGATATTTTTAAAATGATGGGGCTTGAAATCCCTAATATTCGTATTGAATTACCTTTTAAAGCACCTAAAGAATTAGAATTAATAGTGGCTTATCAAGACTATTATGGTCAGGATGTAAAATTTGAATGTCAGCATGCCTCTTTTATTCTAGAAAATACTGACATTTTAAATATAAAAATACCATCTGCTGATGTTCTTACTTACCGTGTCTATGAAGAAAAATGCCTACAAGATCTGAAGAAATTAGAACGAAGTAGCCGTGCAAAGTTGACCATTTTAGAATATGTCGAGGAATATCTTGAAATGCAAAATGGTGTAATACCTACAATGTCTGAAACAGCATGTGCATTAAAGATTCCTGAGAGGACTCTAAGACATAAATTGCAGCAAATACAAACAAGTTATAAGGAAATACGCGAAAGGCTCATTAAGCAGAAAGCATTAAAGTTTATTGAAAATAGTGCATATTCAATTGGGCAAGTTGCGGAAATGTTAGGTTATTCTGAACCTGCTGCATTTAATCATGCGTTTAAACGATGGTTTGGTCAAAGTCCAAGACAATATAATCGTAATCATTAAAATGATTAAAAAATGGTACATTATGATGTTTAAACTCCATGATAATTAAGCCTAAAATCTAATGCCTTTGGACTTAATGTTCGATATAATTTTCACCAATTAAAATTGTAATAACACCTTATGTTAAATTCTAAACCAGACTCACATAGCACTTCATTTATGCCGATCTCACCTGCGGAGCGTTATGCTCAAGCAATCGAATCAGGTCAATTTATGCCAGATGAAGCTCAAGCTCAGGCAGTGCAAGAGTTAGATCGAGTATGGAAAGAGTTGCTTACTCGTTATAAAGCCTCAAAGAAAGCGTTTAGACGTTTCCGTCGTCAAACCTATCCAAAAGGGGTATATATGTGGGGTGGCGTAGGGCGTGGGAAAACATGGTTGATGGATCAATTTTATGAGTCAGTTCCATTTCGCCGCAAAACACGCATGCATTTTCACCATTTTATGCAACATGTCCATAAAGAATTGAATAAGCTTTCAGGTCAACGTAATCCATTAGATTCTGTTGCTGATCAGATTTATAAAAATGCGGTTGTCATTTGTTTTGATGAGTTTTTTGTATCAAATGTGACCGATGCAATGATTATTAGTGATTTATTTCAAAAGTTATTTGAACGTGGCGTCACGTTGATTGCAACGTCTAATATTGCACCAGAAGGTCTCTATAAAAATGGTATCCATCGTGACCGTTTTCTTCCTACAATTGAATTGGTTCAAAAAAACTGTACGGTTCTGAATGTAGATGCTGGTGTTGATTATCGTTTGCGTGTTTTGAAGCAGGCTCAATTATTCAAACATCCATTGAGTAATGATGCTCAATCATGGATGTATGAGCGTTTTCAAGCGCTGACACAGACACAAACGCTCTTTAATACACCTATCATGATTAACAATCGTATTGTAGAAACGCTTGGGCATACAGAAGATGTATTATGGTGTGAATTCTCTGAGTTATGTTTTAAACCACGTAGTCCAGCTGATTTCATTGAAATTGCTAATATTTACAACACGGTACTGGTAAGTAACGTGCCGCATTTAACTGATTTTCTCTCAGAAGGAACCCGTCGCTTTATTTATTTAGTGGATGAGTTTTATGATCGTGGTGTGAAATTACTTTTAACTTCAGAAGATTCAATTATTGATCTTTATGAAGGTCAAAAATTAGCATTTGAAATTGAACGAACACGTTCACGTTTATTAGAAATGCAATCCGATGATTATCTGCATTCAGAGCATCGTCAAATTCAGGTTTCAAAAACTTCATAAATTATAAAGGCATTCTCAGGAATGTCTTTTTTATAAATTCATATAGAGAAAGCTTTATTCTTAATTGAATTTTGTTATAACTAAATGAGTTTTAAAAAGTGAGTATGTCGCAGAATAGAAGTAGCTAGATCAAAACTTGGTTTTGGTGTTTATAAAAATTATATTTGTCAATACTTAGACTAAGAAAATGCTTACTATTTAGCAATGTGATATTACTATTCAGGCTAGTATAAATCGGTATACTAGGTTTCTTGTTATAAAAAGTTAGCATCATCAGGAAAGACAATGACTGTACGTATTCAACAAGGCAAGCTAGCGATTGCTAAAGAACTTTACGATTTCATCGAAAATGAAGCTTTACCAGGCTCTGGTTTAGACAGTGAAACTTACTGGAAAAATTTCGAGCAAGTCGTTGTCGATCTTAGCCCAAAGAATAAAGCACTATTAGCTAAGCGTGATGAAATTCAAGCTAAGATTGATGAATGGCATCGTAATAATCAATTTGAGTTAAATGCGTATAAAGCATTTTTAACTGAGATTGGTTACTTAGTACCAGAAGTTGCTGATTTCCAAGTAACGACTGAAAATGTAGATGAAGAAATTGCATTATTAGCTGGTCCTCAGCTTGTTGTGCCAGTACGTAATGCACGCTATTGCTTAAATGCTGCGAATGCACGTTGGGGTTCATTATATGATGCACTTTACGGTACTGATGTAATTTCTGAAGAAAATGGTGCAGAGAAAGGTAAGGGATACAACCCAGTCCGTGGCGATAAAGTAATTGCTTTCGCTAAAGATTTTCTTAATCAAACATTCCCACTTGCTCAAGGCTCTCATGCCGATGCAACTAAATATGCAGTTGATCACAATCGTTTAGTTGTAACTTTAAAAGATGGTTCAACAACCTCTTTGGCTCATGAAGTTCAATTTGTTGGCTTTAATGGCGATGCTGCAAACCCAACTGAAATCGTTTTATTAAATAATGGCTTGCACGTTATTATTGATATCGATGCAAATAGCCCAATCGGTAAAACTGATGCGGCTGGCGTTAAAGATTTAACTCTAGAAGCTGCTATTACAACGATCCAAGATTTAGAAGACTCAGTTGCAGCTGTTGATGCAGAAGAGAAAGTTGAAGGCTATCGTAACTGGTTAGGTTTAATGAAGGGTGACTTGCAAGAGTCAATCGAGAAAAATGGTAAAACCATTACTCGTGCATTAAACAAAGACCGTACAGTTCAGAACTTAATTGGCGGTACTACAACGCTACATGGTCGTTCATTAATGCTTCTTCGTAACGTTGGTCATTTAATGACTAACCCTGCGATCCTTGTAGATGGCCAAGAAGTATTTGAAGGTATTATGGATGCATTAGTTACTCCATTACTTACAATTACAGATATTCGTGGCGAAAACGAAAATAAGAACTCTCGTAAAGGTTCTATGTATATCGTTAAACCAAAAATGCATGGTCCAGAAGAAGTTGCATTTGCAGTTGAATTATTTGAGCGTGCAGAACAAGCACTCGGTTTACCTGCAAAAACTCTCAAAATCGGTATCATGGATGAAGAACGTCGTACTTCAGTTAATTTGAAAAACTGTATCGCAGCTGCAAAAGACCGTACAATTTTCATTAACACTGGTTTTATGGATCGTACGGGTGATGAAATCCATACGTCTATGGAAGCAGCGCCAATGGTACGTAAAGAAGCTGTTAAAGCTCAGAAATGGATTGCTGCTTACGAAAATCGTAACGTTGCAATTGGTTTGGCTTGTGGTTTACAAGGTAAAGCGCAAATTGGTAAAGGCATGTGGCCAAAACCAGATAGCATGAAAGATATGTTGGCGACTAAGACAGCGCATCCAAATGCGGGTGCTTCTTGTGCATGGGTTCCATCACCTACAGGTGCTGTACTTCATGCAATGCATTATCATCAAATTAATGTAAAAGCACGTCAAGACGAATTGGCTGCTGAAGATATGTTGACTTTGGATGATTTGTTAACGCCTCCTTTTGCACCAGAAACAAACTGGACTGCTGAAGAGTTGAATAACGAACTTGAAAATAACTGTCAAGGTATCTTGGGTTATGTTGTACGTTGGGTTGATCTAGGTGTAGGTTGTTCTAAAGTGCCAGACATCAACAACGTTGGTTTGATGGAAGACCGTGCAACTTTACGTATTTCTTCTCAGCATGTTGCAAACTGGTTGCGTCACGGTATCGTAACGAAAGAACAAGTTGAAGAAGTGCTTAAACGTATGGCTGTGATTGTTGATCAGCAAAATGCCAATGATCCGCTTTATACGCCAATGGCACCAAATTTTGATGGTATTGCATTCCAAGCTGCCGCTGATTTGATCTTCAAAGGTGCTGAGCAACCTTCTGGTTATACAGAGCCATTGTTACACGCTGCACGTTTAAAACTTAAAGGTTATACAGGTGATTAATTTCATCTAAAATAAAAGCCTCCTCGGAGGCTTTTTTATTAAGTAAGGTGCTTGTGATTTTATGTGTGCTAACTACAAACCAGTAACACTTGAGCAATTACAACAACTTGAACTACCACTTGTTCCTTTTAACTATCTCGATGAGATTTATCCAAGTTATAAAACACCGTTATTATTTAAATCTGAACATGGATTGGAGTGGCGAGAAGTATTATTTGGTTTAGTGCCGAAATGGGCAGAGGATATTAACAGCTCTAAACGTGCTTATAATGCTAGACATGAGACCATTTTTGAGAAACCAAGCTTTCAGGAGGCAGCTTATAAATGCAAGTTCGGTGTAATTCCAGTCACTGAGTTTTATGAAAGTAAATATACTGGAAATAAACCTCAACGATGGGGTGTAAGGCGTAAAGATGGCAGAGCCTTTTTTATTGCTGCACTTTATGAAATTTGTAAAATCAATAATCAAATTATTCGTTCAGCAGCGATGCTCACAATGAACGCAGTCGACCATCCGATGATGAAAGAATTTCATGAACCTGGCGATATAAAAAGATCAGTTGTCATCATTCCACATGATCGTCTTGATGATTGGTTGAGTTTAAAACAACCACATCAAATGATTCAATTTATGCAAGGGTTTCCAGTCGAAGAGTTTGAATGTTCACATGTACCTAAGGCAAAAATAGCAAAACAAACACCTCAGTTAAATATGTTTGATCTTTTCTAAATAAAAAAGGTTTCTAATAAGAAACCTTTTTTTATATTTTATCAATCAACGAGCAAGATTTTTAAACATATGTTTTAAAATTTCCATCGTCTTTTCAATTTGCAACGGTGTTAATCCATCAAATGATTGTTCTAATATTACAGAGGTTAGATCATTAATTTTAGTAATCATTTCTGTACCCTTATCAGTAAGATAAACGCGGGTAATACGACCATCTTCTTTACATGAATAAGTTTCAATATATCCCTCATCTTTAAGGCGATATACGATTTTTGTGGTTGTAGACATTTTAGAAATCACCATGTCTGAAAGTTCAGACACGCTTGCATGTGGTTTGACATTCAATGCAATTAAAATACGACGGCGAGAGTTGTCTAAACCATACTTCTTAAGTACGTTATCGATATTTTGAACGTACTGTGCATTTACTTGAGAAATCCAGAAATAAGGAAAGTCTTCTAAGTTAAATGTTTCTGATGTAGGTAAAAAACGCGCATATTTTTTAGGCATTAAGTTATTTCCTATGCTTGTTACACAGAGTTGTTAGATGCAACTCCTAAATTCCATGAAATGTCTACAATTTATACGCTAGAAAAATGATGAAATCTAATTTTTCTAACATTCCATTTATAACAAATCTTCCTAAAAATGGTTGTATAACCATCTTTGCTTAGGATAGGGGTATCATCATGTAAACTATATAAAACTGTTATTAATGATGGTCTTACCTATCCATCTTACCCCAATTGTATTTCTACAGTGCTGCATTGTAGCTTATTTGTAGAACAAATGTATTGTAGAAAATAAATACAAATTATGACGTGACTTTTTTATAAAAGATTCTGTCTAAAATGTCATATAGCTTTAAAATTGTTACATTTGTAAAATAAAATAATCGAAAAAACAAATTAAATACATATATTTGAATTTAACATTTGGTTAAAAATTAAAATCCATAGTGCTGCTAAAAAGTTGAATAAATACATTCTTTATCACATTTAATCATTATTAGTTAATTAATTTGCTTAAAAAGAATACAAATGTAGCTTTATTATTTAACTTTATATTGTTAAAAAATAATTCATTGTAAAAAACTTCTACTTAGTTATGTCATTTATCGTTTATGTAAATAATTGTAAATTAAAAAGGCGCATCTAAATAGGATTACAAACTTAGATACGCAAAAGGGTAAAGCTGTGAGTTTAGGGATTACATTCTCAGTTCTTTTTCTAATACGGGCCATAATTTCTGATGTGATTTTTTGAACATCAGCATATGTCCAATTTGTTTGTAACCATATTGTTGTGGTTTCAATTCAATCAAATTGGTTTGGGCATTAGGATAAAGTCTGAGTAAATCTTTAACATTTGCCTGTGTTGCGATTTCATCATCACTTGCCCAAATTGATGTAATCGGACAGACAATCTCTTGGTGATAATCAGCAAAAATACTTTTACCAATTGCATTCATGACATAACCAGGTTGACTACAAAATTCAGCCCATTGTTTTGCTACATTTTTAGGTAAATTTTCACCCATACCAATAAATTGTGTTGCACCGTATCCTTTAATAGCACTGGATATTGGAAAAATGACATTAAACATTAATGGAGCAAGAAGTTTAGTTTTTCCTTTTAAGCCTTTTACATGACCCGTTGAACCAGCGATTGCGACAACTTTAGCAACTTTTTGATGGTTAGGGTTGATTCCAAGTAATTGACCACCGGCACTATGTCCCAAAATAATCACTTGTTTAGCTTGAGCACGATTCAAGAGTGTTTCGATGGCTGCGGGAATATCTAATAAACCCCAATCATTGATACTGGCATTCGAATTTTTCAGTGCCTCATGTAAAGATTGACCTATTCCTCTAAAGTCAAAACTTAAGACCTTGTAGCCTTGTTGATTTAACCATTCAGCAAATGAGTGATAAAAACCTTTGGTAATACCTGTTGCTGGACAAATTAGAATCGGAAATGGTTTGGTGGCATCACTTGCTGGATAATACTGTGCTGCAAGTTGGTAACCATCTTTACAACTGATCCAAAATGATTCAAATGTAGTCATTTGAGAAATACTCTTGTCTAGACATATTTCCAGTTTATACAAGTTCTAAAAAGAAACTCGTTTAAAAAATGACTTAAAAGTCAAATTTTATGTAATATAGCTATTTTTGGAAAAACAATTTGGGGAAAAGGGAATGTTAATTTTAACCAGTGCAACCAAATTGGCGATCATTTTTAGTGGAATATTTCTTTGGGTAGGGATGTTAACTGGCGTTTGGAAGTATTATCAAATTAGAAATACAGAGCTTGCACGTGCACATTATTATGTCGATATTGCACATCGCAGTAGTTTGCTTTATGCCGCTGCGAGTTTAATCTTGGCTGCATTAAGTTATTTTACAAGTTTATCGGATAGTTTGAGTCTATTTTGCGTTGTGGCGAATTTATTCTTTTTCTCAATGTCGATTTTGGTCTATATCATTCATGGAATGTTAAAAGATACAACGAATCAGTTTAAGCAACCGCATAAGTTGGGACAGTGGTCGATTCCAAGATGGTGTATGACATTTTTAATGTTGAGTTTAATAATGGTCGAATTAGGTGCTACAGCAGTATTACTATTAGGAACAATCTTAAAATTTACCAGTTAGAAAAATGGATGATTACTCATCCATTTCTTATATTAAAAATTCTTTTGGCGCTCAGCACTTATCTGTCGAAACTTTCGATCGATAATCCCCCACGTACAAAAGGCTAAAGAGACGATTAAAGCGTATGCAAAATATTCAGGTTTTAAATTACCCTTAATAGTGCCTTGCAATAACAGCGTCGCCATTAATGCAAATGTCGTAATTGCATATACGATGGAATCATTGGTCTTTAGAGTGTCAATGAAGACTTGCTTGTTGAAATGTAATGAGAACATCTCCATCCCTCCTTGAGTAGTGATGACAAAAGCTAATCGTTTTTGTCAGAATTAAGATTAAAGTTGTACTTTGATTTTTTCAGTATTTCAATAGCTAACTTCACTATTTTTTAAATAAATTTATGGATGTATTGATTTCTATATAGATTGAACATTTTTTGGGTGTATTAAGGTTATTTTTATTATGAATAGTGGTGTTGGTTTTTTACAATTTGAAAAAGTTGCTGAAAAGATGTTTTTGTGATTCAGATCAAATACAGTGTGAATAATACGGGTAGAGGTAGATACAAATAAGATAAAAAATAATTTGTCGTAAACAAAAAATGTAAGTTGGATAAAAGAACATTTTTTGTATAGCTAAAATTATATTTGGGTAAAACATTATTTTAACGACAAATCATTTTAATTTTGAGAAGCAGTACTGCTAGAGAATCGATCTACAGCAATTGCGATAACGAGTACGACCAATGAAGGCAATAACCAAGCAAGGTTCTGTTCATTCAACGGTAAATTATTAATGAATTGAGGGAGTTGTTCAGAGAATCCAGCCGCTTTGAGTGCCTCAATAATGCCAAAAAGAAAAGCAACAGCAGTAACAGAGCTCACGACAGTTGAAGGTTTATTCCAATATTTCCAGAAGAAACTCATCATAATCACAACAATCGCTGGTGGATAAATTGCACTCAACACTGGAACAGAGAACGCAATTAGTTTTGTTAAGCCTAAATTAGAAATTAATAATGAAAATCCAATTAAGATAAAAACTAATAATTTATACGGTAAGCCTGTTAATTCAGTGAAATATTCTGCACATGCACAGGTAAGGCCAATTGCAGTTACCATACAGGCAAGAAAAATCAAACCAGCTAAAAACAACGAACCTAGATCACCAAAGGCGTGTTGTACATAAGCATGCAGAATTACTGCACCATTCGCTGCATTCGCCGCAACTTCATGGCTACCTAATCCAAGTTTAAATAGGCTGATATATACTAGGGTTAAACCTACACCAGCAATTAAACTCGCGATAATCGCATATTTGGTGATCAGCTTTGAATCTGTCACGCCACGAGACTGAATCGCTTGAATAATCACAATACCGAATACTAAGGCACCCAAAGTATCCATCGTTAAATAGCCGTTTACGAAGCCTTCAGAAACAGGACGAGTCACATACTTATGGATTGGTGGAGAAATATAGCCAGTAGGGATAAGGATTGCTGCAATACCAAGAACCGCTAGAGCAGCAATTTTTAAAGGAGCTAAGACGTGACCTACTGTATCTAATAATTTATTCGGGTAAAGCGAGATCACAGTGACAAGTGTAAAATAAATAACACTATAAATCAGTAGACTGCTATTTGATGTACCAAAATATGGAGCAAATCCTATTTCATAAGAAACAGTTGCAGTACGTGGTGTGGCAAATAATGGTCCGACAGACAAATAACAGACAATCGTGAGGAGTAAGCTAAAAAAGCGTCCAAGTGGCGAGCTGATAATTTCAATAGAGCCTTGCATACGAGACAAAGCCATAATGGTAATTACAGGTAGACCGACTGCGGTAATTAAGAATCCAAAAGCAGCGAGCCAAACATGCTCACCTGCTTGTTGCGCAACGATAGGGGGGAAAATAATATTGCCAGCACCAATGAAAAGTGCAAAGGTCATGAAACCGAGAGCAATAATATCTCCTGTACGAAGATGGTTCATAAAAGGGAGGTATAAAATAAAAGTGCGGATTCTAGAACAAATTTGTAGTCATTTGAAACTAATTTTATGTGAAATTTGGTTTATTTTTGTCTAATAAGAACTGATTAAAATCATATAATTAGCATTGGTAAACTTAATTTATTGAAAAGATTTTAAAAGTAAAAAATATAGCCCTTTATACTTTTTTACTATGATGCCGATTGAAATTAAATGTAAAATAATAGCAACCGTTCAATCTTAAAACGATTGAAGATTTTTGTACGACAGCGTACAACTGTTGAAATACGAGATGCAGTACAAAAATGAATCTGCATGTTGCATTAACCTATATTTAAATAAGGAAAATCTCGAATGAGAGCTTCTACTGTGACGATTAAATCTGAGCAAGATATTGAGAAATTACGTATCTCAGGACGTTTAGCGGCACAAGTATTAGAAATGATTGGTGATTATATTAAGCCCGGCGTTTCAACTGAATATTTAGACGATATTTGCAACGACTATATCGTAAATACTTTGCAGGTGATTCCAGCCAATGTGGGATATCATGGTTTTACCAAGACGACATGTATTTCAGTCAATGAAGAAGTGTGCCATGCAATTCCTTCCGCAAAGAAAATTTTGCAAGAAGGCGATATATTAAATATCGATGTTGCTGTAATCAAAGATGGTTATTTTGGGGATACCAGCCGCATGTATTTTGTGGGCGAGCCGAGCCCAGAAGCCAAGAAACTGGTGGAAACAACTTATGAAGCCATGCTTGCAGGGATTCATACGGTAAAACCAGGTGCGACACTCGGTGATATTGGTTATGCAATTCAATCCGTTGCGCAACGTGAAGGTTATAGTATTGTCCGAGAATATTGTGGTCATGGTATTGGTCGAATCTATCATGAACAGCCGAATATTTTGCATTATGGTCAAAAAGGACAGGGCATGATCTTGAAAAAGGGTATGGTATTTACGATTGAACCGATGGTGAATGCTGGTAAACGCCATGTGAAAGAACTGAATGACGGATGGACTGTGGTGACACAAGATAAGTCCTTATCAGCGCAATGGGAACATATGGTTGTTGTTACTGATGATGGTTTTGAGTTGTTAACACCTTGGCCAAATGGAACAGGACACTATCCAGCGGTGTAATGTATTTAAAAAAGACCTTGAATGATTCAAGCTCTTTTTTTATTCGTTGATTCTGTTAATTGTTCTACTAAATAATCGATAAAGACTCGTACAGCGGGTAATAGACCTCTACGTGACGGATAAACGGCATGGAAAATACCATGTGGGGCAGTCCATTCAGGTAAAACTTTGACCAATTGCCCTGATTTTGTGAAATCTTGTGCAATACTATCTGGTAATAAAGCAATTCCACAATTTTGACTTGCCAATTCCGCAAGCATCAACAAATTCGAACCCATAATGACAGGATTTACTTTAATTTTCTTTTGTTGATTTTCAGGTCCAAATAATAAAAAGTGTTGATCTAGATGTTCTTCGGACATACTGATAATACGATGCTCAGATAATTGTTCTGGCGTTGTTAAATGACCGAATTCATTTAAATAAGCTTGACTAGCAAATAGACGTTGCTCAATTGCTGTAAACTGACGCAAAACTAAATTAGGGTCATCGTCTAGCTTAGAGCGAACACGTAAGGCGAGATCAACGCCTTCGTTAATTACATCAATTCTGCGATTGCTTACCATCATTTGAACCCGAACTTCAGGGTACTTCTTTAAAAAGCTCGGTAATATTTTCGCCATTTGATTTTGTGCAATATCAACTGGAACACTGACTTTAATTACACCGCGTGGTTCGCTACTTAAGTGATTGACAACATCATGTGCAGCTTGGGCTGCATTCATCATCACTTGAGCATGACGATAAACATCCATACCAATATCGGTAACGGCAAAGTGTCGTGAACTACGTTGAATTAAGCGTACACCCAGCTGTTCTTCGAGATTATAAACTCTGCGACTTAATTTGGATTTAGGAATATCAGTTGCTCTTTCAGCCGCACTAAAACCACCATGTTCGACAACAAGGGCAAAGCAATAAAAATCATCTAAATCCGTTAGCATTACGCTATAAACTCCAGCTTTTGTGATTAGGGTGAATCATTATAAAAGAGATTATTAAACATTTTGGAGTAATAATAAATCTCGAACCTGTTGGTATTCTTTCAAACGCTCAAAATCTTTGACTGTTGGTGATTGAATGCGAGATAAGTCCATATTGTCATTGATATCTGCTAATTTAACAACACGTGCGATTGGATTTTGTCGCGCTCGTTGAGCTGCTTCTAGACGAGTTTCTCCTTGTTTTTTAGTGAGTGCGACGATTGCGTCAATGATATGCTCTTGAAAACCGAATTGGTATAAATCTTCAATCGTTGTTTCTGTATCTTCTAAAATATCATGTAAAACGGCCACAATTTTATGTTCAATTGTAGGAACATTTAACATGACTCTTAATGGATGCAATATATAAGGGGCATTTGCTTTATCTACTTGCCCTTCATGTTGTTTTGCAGCTAGTGAAATCGCTTGTTCAAGTGTTGCCATAATTTAAATCCCTGTTATTCGGATAGATTCACAGATAGTATTCTTTTAAACTAAATCCAAATTTTCTATGCTTTAAAAATTATGACATACCAACTTATAAACGTGATCGATGCGACTCAAAACATTGCATGTCCATATTGTCATCAAGCTGTTTTAGATTGGGAACAAGAACAGTATGTTCAGCCGTGTGAGCATACTTTATTCATGGCTATGGATTTAGGTTTTGAATTTATTGCTGATCGTTTTGAAGAAGTTCTACCACAGTCGGTTGATGAAATTCATGAAGATCCAAGTATGAATATTTATAAGACCATTATTCAGGTGAACTATCCAAATCTACAAATTTACAAAGCCGATTTAGGGGTAGAAGGTATGTTTCGGTATGTTGGTTTTAGCTTAAACTAAAACTCATTGCAATAAAAAAGCCAATCATTTGATTGGCTTTCATTTTTTAGCTTATGCTTCAGGAGCAGGGCTATACTGTTCAACTAATGGCTTTAACTCACCATTTTGGAACATTTCAAGCATGATATCGCTACCACCAATGAGCTCGCCGTTTACCCATAATTGTGGGAAAGTAGGCCAGTTAGCAATTTGAGGTAATGTTGTACGAATATCTTGATTTTCCAAGATATTTACATAGGCAAATGGGCGACCAATTTGGCTAAGTGCTTCAACTGCACGTGCAGAAAAACCACATTGCGGAAATTGTGGAGTGCCTTTCATGTAAAGTAAAACAGGGTGTTTCGCAATTTGATCACGAATTAACGCTACTGTATCACGCGCTTGTTCCGTCATAGATAGATCCTCAACTAATCTCCGTAAATTATATACTGAAAAACAGTTTTGCGGCTATTGCTAAAGATTTTTCTTATATAAATGTGAGTTTGAGCTTTCAATCTACTCAAGTTTTTGCTTATATAACTTTTTTCACCACAACTAATGATAGATTGAGTTTGTTATGACTAATATCACTCTTGCTCCTGTGCAACCTGATCAACCATCACATCTTATGGCAACTTATGGTCGCCAAGCGATCAGCTTTGTACGAGGACGAGGGGCGTATTTATATACAGCGGATGGTACGGAATATTTGGATGCCTTAACAGGTATTGCTGTTTGTGGTTTAGGGCATGCACACCCAGTGATTGCGGAAGCGATTGCTGAGCAAGCTGCAACTTTAGTGCATACCAGTAACTTATTCGAAATTCCTTGGCAAACTGCTGCAGCTCAAAAACTTGCACAAGTTTCTGGAATGGAAGAAATTTTCTTCTCAAACAGTGGCGCTGAGTCAAATGAAGGTGCGATCAAAATTGCACGTAAATTTGGTTCTAAACAAGGCATTAGCAATCCTAAAATTATTGTTGCTGAACAATCTTTTCACGGTCGTACTTTGGCGACCTTATCTGCGACAGGCAATAAAAAAGTTCAAGAAGGTTTTGCACCTTTGGTTGAAGGCTTTATTCGTGTGCCATTTGGTGATGTTGAAGCGATTCAAGAGGCAGCTATCAATCATCCTGATATTGTTGCAATCCTGATTGAACCGATTCAGGGGGAAGGTGGTGTCAATACAGCACCGCAAGGCTTTAGCTATCTGGAAGAAGTCCGCGCGTTATGTAATCAGCATAACTGGTTGATGATGCTGGATGAAATCCAGACTGGAAATGGGCGTACAGGTAAATATTTTGCCTATCAGCACACCAGTATCGTTCCTGATGTGATGACCACAGCCAAAGGTTTGGGTAATGGTTTTCCAATTGGGGCGGTGATGACTCAGGGTAAAGCGATCGGTTTACTGGGTGCAGGCAGCCACGGTTCAACCTATGGTGGCACAGTGTTGGGCTCGCGTGTGGTCTATACGGTACTGGATACACTTGAAAAAGAGAATGTGGTCGCAAATGCTGCCACTGTCGGTGCCTATATCGTGAATCAACTCAAAGCGCAATTGGCTGGTTACAATGTACAGGTGCGTGGTTTTGGTATGATGATTGGTATTCAGCTACCAAAAGACTGTGCTGAACTTGTTGCGATTGCCCGTGATCAATATAAATTGATTATCAATGTCACGGCGGGTTCTGTGGTTCGTTTGTTACCCACACTCAACATGACTCAAGCTCAGGCAGATGAGCTGTTGCAACGTCTTGTGCCTGCAATCCAGAAATTTCTAAAGGCATAGTTCTGGGTTTTTAAAATAAAAAACAGGGTAGTGAATTGCCCTGTTTTTTTATTTTTATAGAATTAACCAGAGATATATTGTTGAAGCTGTTCAATCAGGATACGTTGATCTTCCATTGCTGCTTTCACCAAGTCACCAATTGAGATAAAACCCACCAACTTTTCTTGATCCAATACAGGTAAATGACGTAAATGACGATCGGTCATGAGCTGTAGACATTCTTCTACCGTATGGTTCAAGCCGACTGAAATGACCTTGGATGTCATAATGTCCGAGACAAGTGTGCTTTCTGAGGTGCGTTCCATCAAGGCGATCTTACGGGTATAGTCACGTTCAGAGAAAATTCCAACCACTTTTTCATCTTCTGCAACCACCAGTGCACCTACACCTTTGTCCGCCATAATTTTAATTGCTTCAAGTACAGTCGCATTTGGCGAAATTGTAAAAATTGATTGTACAGCTTTATTTTTGATGACTTGGGCAACGCTTGTCATTGTTTATCTACCTCTGTTGTATTGTCATTTTCATTTAACTTAACGGTATTTTTTTTAATTGCAAAGTCCTAAATGCACAACAATGATAACTTTCTCTTGTGAATGTCTAAAAAGTCATCATGATTGGTGGGCAAATTTATTACGCCATAACTGGTTCTTGCATAAAAAAGAAATGCTGCATTTGTTGTGTCGAAAGTTTGAATTTGCGATGCGAAGAATTAAATAAAGCAGGCTCTACTTGTAAACGCGTTAAGGTTGGTAATAGTGATTCATGAAAATCTTTAGGTGTAATTTTACGTGGTTTATAATTTTTCCAATTTGATTTTGCGTAACGGTGTGCTTGTACGCCATTCAACCAAAATGGGAATACATGACCATCGTGATCGGACTTGATTGCCCAACCTTGATGATATAAACCCCAAAGTACGCCACAATACATCATTGTTTTTAGAATTGAAATTTTAATCATCAACTCGCGTGATACTGGTTGGAAATTATTAAAACGATACATGTTCGTAAACTAATTTTATTTAAACTCATGTTTAATTATAAGAAATTTATATGGCATTTATGTTTAAACAATTGATCTAAATCGTAAGCAAATATTCTTTTGGGTCAAAATATCATCTTGATTATTCAATCTTTGCATCAGATAAAAGCAATTCAGAAAGACTCTAGAAATATTTTTTTATTAAAGTTAACGCTACCTGAGCAAATCAAAGCTTTGATGCAGCGCAAGTTAGACCGTGGGAGGGAGTGAGGTTGTACGTTTTAAGGAGGTATTAAAAAACGCCACCTGAGTGACGTTTTCTTATGCTTGCATTGTTGCTAACTTTTGCCAATATTGAGCTTTCAAAGAATCACGTTCTACTCGAAAACCTTGATAATACAGTTCCGCTAAAAATAATGCTGCTTTACCGTGACCTGCTTGAGCTACTTGTTCAAGCTCTTTCACAGCATCTAGAAAGTTTTTTTGCGATTGAATTGTATTTACTGCATTGGCATACACATGCTCTAGTTCATGTTGTGTAAAATGCTGAATCATATATAACTCCTTATTTTAATTATGATTACTTCAGATTCTATTCAAAGATACTTTACTTTGAACTTAAGTCACTATAACTCTGAATTATGAAATAATTATGACAACATTACTTGAATTGTCAAGTATATCGCGTGTCATTATTTAATTTGTAAGCTTACACGATTAAACACTTCTCGCAAATATTTTTAAGTAAAATCAAAGTGAAAATAATAGAAATAGATAAGGAGAATAATATGTCAAATGTAATTGATGGCTTCAGCTTTGATGTACCGCCAGCAGAAAGCCAAATTATTGCTTTAGCTCACCATCACCGTAAATTACTCGATGAGGCAATCTTTCATCAGGAGATTCACTTAGGTGACTATTGTTTAGCACAGCGCAAAAGAGTTTACGATTTCGCAAGTCATTTAAGCCCTGAACAAAAAGATCGGTTTTATGATATTTACAATGGCGAGTTGAAACGTATTGCTGATGATGATGATTTACATCCAGCTGATGCTGAAAGTGGTGTAGGGATGTTTGCAATATTTTTGGCACTTGTGATTATTGCATTTATTTTATATTTCGCCTTTGTCCGTTCGCTGATGAGTTGATTAATATCATATGTGCGTTCAATAAACTTACTAGCGGTGAATTATTGAACGCTACACTTGTCCTAAGCGAGCTAGACACATACACTACATCTAATTCGAGGTAGATTATGCTGTCTATAATTTCTAAACATAAATTTTTACAATCCAAATTAGGGTTGAAAATTGACCAATTTTATAATGCTTTGGTCAGTATCATTATTTTGTCTATTTTTATCCTTGCATTTTATGCATTGAAACTTCCTGTCAATCCTTTGCAATATCAACAAGTACTTCAGTTTTCACAGCAAGCCAGTCATCCTAAAACACAACAAATGGCAGTACATATACTGGAAAATTCTCAGATTCGCCGTGAAGATTATTTAAAGCTTTTGAACGCTTATCAATTTGAATCTAGTCGAATCAAAGAGTACCCAGCGATGGCACAAGAAGATGAATAAGTTTTAATCGACTCATTTCTATTTATAAATGAACAGTTTGCCTTAGTCAGGAAAAAGAAATCAATTTGTGCTAGACTGACCATCTTTAAAAAAGCTGCTTTTTTTCTCAAGGAATCGACATGCAACAGCAATCGAATATGCAAAATAAATTCTTGATAAATGCCGATATCGGAGATGACGATGTCACATTACCAAGTTTACCTGCTGTCGATGTTCCCATTATTGAGCCAGTAGCTAAAAATACTGTTGAAACGCCATCACCTGTAGTTGTGGAAGAAACATCTGTTCCTGCTATTACAGAAGAAGCCAAGTCAACGGGTTTCTTTGGTCGTATGAAGGATGGTTTGGCTAAAACGCGTCGTAGTTTTACCGATGGTATGGTCAATATCTTAATTGGTGGCAAAGAAATTGATGATGAGTTATTAGAAGAAGTTGAAGAACAGCTACTCATCGCCGACATTGGTGTCGATGCGACCAAAACTATTATCGCGAATCTTACTGAAAGAACTGCGCGTGGAGATTTAATTTATTCGCATGCGCTCTACAAAGCATTACAAGAAGAGTTGGTTGCATTACTTGCGCCACGTGTAAAACCATTACATATCGATCCAAATAAATCGCCTTATGTGATTTTAATGGTGGGTGTAAATGGCGTAGGTAAAACGACGACGATTGGTAAACTGGCTAAACGTTTACAAGGTGAAGGAAAAAAAGTCATGCTAGCGGCGGGTGATACTTTCCGTGCTGCAGCGACTGAGCAACTACAAATTTGGGGTGAACGTAACGATATTCCAGTTGTCGCTCAGGGGCATGGTGCTGATAGTGCGTCGGTTATCTTTGATGCTTTTGAAAGCGCGCGCGCGAAAGGCATTGATGTTCTAATTGCTGACACAGCAGGTCGTTTGCAAAATAAATCAAATCTTATGGAAGAGTTGAAAAAAGTTAAACGTGTGATGCAGAAGATTGATGCAACGGCACCGCATGAAATTATGTTAATTGTAGATGCGGGCACAGGTCAAAATGCAATTAACCAAGTACAACTGTTTGATGAGGCGGTTGGCTTAACGGGTATTACGATTACTAAACTTGATGGTACAGCGAAAGGTGGTGTGTTATTTAATATCGCGAGTCGTACCCATGTGCCAATTCGTTATATCGGTGTCGGTGAAAAGATTGATGATTTACGCCCATTCTCAGCAAAATCATTTGTTGCGGCATTATTTGAAACTGATAAGTAATTAGTTTATGTTAAAAGAACTCCACTCAATGTGGAGTTTTTTTATAGTTCACAAATAGTATTGTTTCAAAAATAAAACGATATGTCATATTTTTTAGACTATTCCTAAAAAATGTATCGTTATACACTACATTCAATCCAAGATAACGCCTTAAAGGTATAGTAGGAATAACAACATGAGTAACTTTCTAAATAGCATTAAATCACGTCGTACCATTTATGCAATTGGTAAAAATCTTACAGTTGACCAAGCAACGATTGAAGAAACAATTCGCGAAGCAGTAAAACAAAGCCCATCATCATTCAACTCTCAAACTTCACGTGTTGTAACTTTATATGGTGAATCACATCATAAATTTTGGGAAATTGTTCGCGAAACTTTACGTAAAATGGTTCCAGCAGAAGCATTTGCAAATACTAGCGCGAAAATTGATAGTTTCTCAGCAGGTTTTGGTACGGCGTTATTTTATGAAGATCAAGATGTTGTAAAAGGTTTACAAGAGCAATTCGCATTGTATGCGGATAACTTCCCAGTTTGGTCTGAACATTCAAGTGCAATTGCACAGTTCGCAACATGGACTGCATTATCTGAAATTGGTGTTGGTGCATCATTACAGCACTATAATCCAATCGTGGATGCCGAAGTGGCTGAAACTTTTGATATTCCATCAAACTGGAAACTACGTGCACAGTTAGTATTCGGTTCTATTGAAGCGGCTGCTGGTGAAAAAACCTATATGGATGATGCTGCACGTTTCAAAACTTTTAACTAAGTAAATATACGTATGATTAAAAAGAGCACTCAATGTGCTCTTTTTTTATTTAAGGGTTTGTATTCGCCAAAAGAACTATGGCGCTTAGCATTAGAATTGATGTATATATCTTAAAAAAGCCAAATTGTTGGAATAGACAGTTTTGTTTTATGTCATAAAATGGTCATAATCGCAGAGCATAGTTCTTACGATTTCATAAATTGTTTATATCGAGAAGAGTCTAATGTCTTTAAGAGTTGGTGTTGCTGCTTTCGGGTTATTATTGAGTAGTTCAGTTTTTTCGGCAGTCACAATCACTGCACCTGAAGAAATCGTGATTCTTGCGGTAAATGGTCAAGAAGTAAATAATGGGTTAATTCCTTCAAAGAAAAACAACTATCAGGTTGATGCTGGTAATTTGACACTGAATGTACGTTACCGTGAATATTTTGAACATTTAAATGGTGAGCATGACATTGTCAAGTCAGGTGTTGTCACTATTCAGGCATCTGACCTACAAGATAATAGGTCTTATACGTTGGCACTGGTAAATGCTCCAAAAGACTTTAGTGAAGCAAAAAAATTTGCTGAACAGCCTACGGTTGCTTTATATGATCAAAGCAAAAAACTTGTAGTACAGCAAACAGGTGCAAATAATGAAGCTCAACCGTGGTTTTCAGGTAATAGTTTACTAGGTCGTACTTTAGATTTAACCCAAAAAAACAAAAATAATGTCGTGAATCAACCTGCACCCGTATATGCAGCTTCGACAACAAGTGTAGCACCTGTTGCTGTAACAGCAACAACGGCAGTATCGGGCAATATAAAAACCACAGATCAGCAACTCGTAGACTTGTGGCAAAAAGCATCAAAAGCTGAGCGTCAAAAATTTATGGCGTGGTTAGCAGGGCAAACGAACTAATTGCTCCACTGTAAAAGAACCGATGTTATCATCGGTTTTTTATTGAGCGTATAAAATAGAAATGTCTTTAAACATTAGAACTGCAAAAAATGATGATGTAGCGCAATTGGTTGAATTAATCAATTTGGCTTATCGGGCTCAATCTGAGCGAAGTTGGACCACCGAAAAAGCATTTGTAGATGGAACACGCATTACTAATGAGCAATTGAGTGAAGACTTGAGCCGATCCAATTTTAAACTGTTTGTTGGTGAGAATGAACAAGGTTTGTTAGTTGCTTGTATTGGACTCAGTCTTTATCATAATTCTGTTGAAATTGGAACTTTTGCGATAGATTCATCGGTTCAAAACTTAGGATATGGCAAACAAATGCTCAATTATGTTGAAGCATATGTTGCACAGAGTTGTTCGGAAGTTCGAGATTTAATTATGTATGTCTTGGATGTTCGCTCTGAGTTAATCGCATATTATCAGCGTCGTGGTTATCAAATTACAGGTCATACAGAGCCTTATCCTGTAAATGCAAATGTAGGTCAGCCGTTGGTGCCAATTCAGTTAATTGAAATGAAAAAGACGATCATATAGTCTATTGATTATAAATTAAAAATTTTATTACTCAATATTTTAAATTACATTGTAATTACTTTGTATGTTATTAAATGATCATTCAAAACGACACAAAAAAGAGGAAGCCATGCTTCCTCTTTATATTTGATTTGTTAAAGATTAATTACCAATCCAAATATAATAGCCTAAGATCATCAGAGGCCATGCAATATAAGGACTAAATAACCATTTCCATAACCAAAATCTTGGTATAAACCCAACACCATGAATAAAACCGCCAGAAATACCGACCATGACGAGCATCAGCATACTGTGGTTGTAGTGACCATTGGCATCTAACATTAATGATGGGTGTACCAATAAAATAGCAGCAAGTGGCAATGCCAACAAAAACGAAACGGTCATTGCAAGCACTTGAGCTTTACTATTCTTCGGTGTTGTCATTGCTTCAGCCATTTTATTATTCCTCATCTAAATCTTGATGGTGTTCGATATAGAGTGCACTGAGTACACCTGCGAAGCATGCCATCAAAATGCCTAGAATCCATGCAAAATACCACATTTCACATCTCCTCATTAGTACAAACTATGTGAATTTTCTTCAATGTGTTTGTTAGTGATGACACCCCACATTTTGTAATAAGACCAAGAGGTATAGATCAAAATGAGAGGAACAAAAATACAAGCAGCAACAGTCATTACACCAAGAGTTTTGTGACTAGAAACAGCATCCCACATCGTTAAACTTGATGTTGGGTTGATACTTGATGGCAATAAGAATGGGAATAATGCAAAACCAGCAGTTAAGATAGCACCCACAATCATCAGACTCGTACCTGTAAAGCTTGCAGCTGCCTTACGTTTTCCAGCACTAAGAATAACCAATAATGCACCTAGGATTGCAACAATTGGTGCAGCCATAGTAATTGGGTAAGTTGAGTAGTTATTCAACCAACCATGGTTTGCATTTGTTACCACTTCTTTTGCAAGTGGGTTTAATGCAGCATTAGTATTAACAGCAGTAGCATAACTATAGCCTGAGATATTTCCAAACAATAACCAAGCGCCAGCCGCTAAGAAACATACAAGGAATGCGATTGCCATAATTTGAGTTGCTTTAGCCGAACGGTTATGTAAATCACCATCAGTACGAAGCATTAACCATGCGCCGCCATGAGCAGATAACATTGACAAACTCACGATACCGCAAATCAACGCAAATGGATTCAATAATGCAAAGAAGCTGCCTGTGTATTCAGAACGTAAGGTGTCGTCTAAGCTAAATGGTACGCCCAAAAATAAGTTACCAAATGCAACACCGAATACTAGTGCTGGTACAGCACCACCAATGCATAGACCCCAATCCCAAGAAGTACGCCATTGGGTGTTTTCTAATTTAGAACGATAGTCAAATCCAACGGGTCTGAGGAATAGCGCAAATAGAACGAGTAGTAATGCCCAATACATTCCAGAGAAAGCGACAGCATAAACCATTGGCCATGCAGCAAAAAGTGCACCACCAGCGGTAATAAACCAGACTTGGTTACCATCCCAGTGTGGTGCAATCGTATTGATTGCAGCACGTCTTTCAGAATCAGTTTTACCTACAAATGGCATCAGCGCCATTGAGCCCATATCAAAACCATCGGTGAGGGCAAAGCCAATCAGTAATACACCAACCAATACCCACCAAATAATTTTTAGGAGTTCATATTCGATCATGATTGAGCCTCCCCAGTTTTTGCAGCTAGTTTTTCAAAATGATATTTACCAGTGTGCAACGAACTTGGACCTAAACGAGCAAATTTGATCATTAAGTACATTTCAATAATGAGCAGTACCGTATAGAACGCAGCAAGTGCAATAATTGATCCCCATACATCACCTGTGCTTAAAGAAGATGCAGATAGATGTGTTGGTAAAACTTCACCAATAGACCATGGTTGACGACCACCTTCAGCTACATACCAACCTGTTTGAATTGCAATCCATGGTAGTGGAAGAGCAAATAGAGCAAATTTAAGTAACCACGGTTTTGTTTCGGCATTACGTTTAGCGACTGACCACGCAGCCAGTAGGAAAAGTAATAACATTAATGCACCAGAAGCCACCATCGCACGGAACGAGAAAAATAATGCAGCGACATTTGGAATGGTATCTTTAGTTGCTGCTTTGATATGTTCTTCAGTTGCGTCAACAACATTCGGTGTATATTTCTTTAATAGCAGACCATAGCCTAAGTCTTTTTGATTTTTTTGAAATGATGCAAGTAACTCTGGGGACTGATCGCCTGCACGGAGTTTTGTTAATTCGCTATACGCCACCATACCATTACGAATACGGATTTCATGCTCTTTCATCAAGTCATGTAAGCCAGTAACTTCTTTGTCTGTCGAGCGAGTTGCAATGATACCCATAACATATGGAATTTTAATTGCATAATCGGTACGCATTTCTTTTTGGTTAGGAATACCAAATAAAGTAAATGCGGCAGGTGCGGGTTCAGTGTGCCATTCAGCTTCAATTGCAGCGAGTTTAGTTCTTTGCACATCACCCAATTCATAACCTGATTCATCACCAAGTAAAATGACGCAGAAAGTTGAAGCTAAACCAAAAATTGCAGCAATCGCGAAAGAGCGACGAGCAAAGGGCATATCACGTTTCTTTAGCATATAATAGCTTGAGATGGCGAGTACAAAAACTGCACCTGTGACATAACCAGCAGAAACGGTATGTACAAATTTTACTTGAGCGACTGGGTTAAAAATCAATGCACCGAAGTCCACAAGTTCCATACGCATGGTTTCGTAGTTAAACGCAGCACCAACTGGGTTTTGCATCCAACCATTGGCGATCAAAATCCATAATGCCGACATATTTGAGCCAATCGCGACTAACCAAGTTACACCTAAGTGCTGAACTTTAGAAAGGCGATCCCAGCCAAAGAAGAATAGACCAATAAAAGTCGATTCTAGGAAGAAAGCCATTAAGCCTTCAATTGCAAGCGGTGCACCAAAGATGTCGCCTACATAGTGAGAATAATAAGCCCAATTGGTACCAAACTGGAATTCCATCGTTAAACCAGTAGTTACACCTAAGGCAAAGTTAATCCCGAAGAGTTTCCCCCAAAATTTGGTCATATCTTTGTAAATTTCTTTACCAGAAATCACGTAAGTGGTTTCCATGATGGCAAGAATAAAAGCTAGACCTAAAGTTAGAGGGACGAAAAGAAAGTGATACATTGCGGTCATTGCAAATTGGAACCGCGAAAGATCGACCACGCTTTCAGAAATCATCAACGTGTCTCCTGAGTTTTGGACATGTCACCAGCAATACGCTCGGCAACTTCATTGTTAAAATCTTTTGGAATCGTTGGGGCATCAAACCAGATATGTTTAATCACCATGAGAAGGGCAACTTTAATAATAAGAATAATCGTAATTTCTCTGATTAATCTTCGATTTTGATCTTGAGAACTCATGTTCATAGAACTTCGCCTCATATTTAAAAAACATGTAAAACATTATTAAATAAAATTCATTAAAAATAAACCTTTAAGGCTTTTAAATTGAATTAATTTTTATTTTATATAAAAATCAATTGTTTAAATAAATTTTGGTTAAATTTTGAAAATATTATTATTACCCAACTAAAATAATATGAATTAATTTAAAAAACTGATTAAAACAGTTGTATTTATATTTTTAAATCTGATTAAAAAGGTTTGATTTATATTTAATTAAAAAAAATTTAAACCAACTAAAATAGTATGAATATAAAAATATAATATTTACAATCACTTAAAGAGTTCATTGTGCAATTAAGTAATTTTTATAATGGATTCTGCGCAAAACCTAGTGTATTTGTAGAGTCTGGTTTAAAAATATGTGAAATATCATCCTTCATTTTAGTCTGAAAGTTAGATCAATAAGTTGATAGAAATGGAAGAGGTGATTACACGTTTTTTACTTTTTCTTTATGTAACAAATTGTAATTTTAATAATGAATGAAAAAAATTCTAATCGCTTCAATTAGATTTCAACGGATTTTGGGTTCAGTCTGCGGTAAATAGTTTATTTGAAATAGAGATTTTTTTAGCAATATAGTATGAATTGGATTTCTGACTGATCAACAACACTTGAGATTGTAACTCTAATTCACCATATTCTGGCTCTACTTGTACATAATACAGTTGACCAAATTCATTGCGAACACGTGCTTGTGCAGAGAAGCCTGGACGTGCATTTCCCGTTGAGATTGTTGCTAAACGACCCACTAAGTTAATGTGAGTATGTGTGACTTTAGGTTTAATCACTTGGTCAAGACAATTAATCATAAACACTGTAAAAAAGATGTCGATAATCAAAGCAGGAACAAAAAGATAGTAAGGCGAGATAAAGTAGTGTTGTAAAGCAAAAAATGAAAGCTCTAGAAAATAACCTGCAAAACTAAAATTGATGAGTAAAAATACAAATATTAAGTATTTAGAAAATTTTACATCTAATAGCGGTGAATTTAATAACCACTCTGGTGTCATTTTCTTTACGAGATGACTTGGACGTAACCCAATAAAAATACCAATTGTTTCTGCAATGCTGAGCAAAATCAAAGCAACTACGCTCATGTGAAATGGCATAAGGTAGTAATTTAAAAAAAACTCAGTCATCGCAGAATTCATGATTTAGGTATTAGTCAATATAAATACCACCATCAGAGTGTACTTCCAAATTTACTTTTTCAAGGAATTCACCTAGACATGGTCCTGAAATACATTCACCAGTTTCTACTGAGAATAATGCTCCATGAGTTGAGCATTGGATATACTCACGATCCTGATCTAAAAATTGATTTTCTAAATACTCAAGTTCAGTTTGCAAATGTGGGCAAACATTTTGATAAGCGTAAAAGCTACCATCTTTCTGAGTAATAAAGATTGTTGTTCCTTTCATGGTGTCATATGCACGAGACTCACGATCTGGAACTTCTTCAGTCATGCAAATCTTTTCCATTTTAAGCATATTCCTGTTGAGAATTTTTAAATTGTTCAAATAATTTGGCATAGTTTTCAACGGCTAAGCGTGGACCAAATTGTGCAACAACTTCACTAGAAATTAAAATAGCCAGTTGAGCCGCAGCTTTTAAAGTTAAACCAGCGTTAATGGCATATAAGAATGCACCAGCAAAAGCATCGCCAGCACCGTTAGTATCAACGGCATGAACTTCACGACCAGCAACGTGGAATTGTTGTTCAGGGTCAATGATGACTGCGCCATTTGCGCCTTGAGTGATGACAATATGTTGATTCTTTGATTTTAAAACTTCAATAGCTGCATCAAGTGTTTCAGTATTACTGAACATTAGCGCTTCTTGTTCATTACAGAATAACAAGTCAACGCCGTCATCTAAGAGTTCTTCTAGGCCTTGACGTGCATATTGCACCATTGCAGGATCAGACAATGAGAGGGCGATTTTAACGCCATGTGCTTTGGCAAGTTCACGTGCTTGTTTAACCGCGACACGAGCAGTATCACTTGTCGATAAGTATCCTTCGATATAGAGCCATTTTGCAGCTTTCAACGGTTCAAAATCGATTTGTTCAGCAGTTAATTCAGCGGTAATGCCTAGATAGGTATGCATGGTACGTTCTGAATCAGGACTGATCAGTACCATACAAGTTCCTGTTACGCCTTCACTGATTGATTGGGTTGTGGTCTGGATACCAGCATCATTTAAACCATTCAGATAAATTGAACCAAGTTCGTCGTTACCTACACGGCATCCATAAAAAGCTGTACCACCTAGAGCACTGAATGCAACAGTTGTGTTTGCAGCCGACCCACCACTTGCTTGACCTTTATAGTTTTGGGTGTCTTGTAATTCTTGATATAAAGCAGCCTGAGTTTCACCATCGGTCAACTGCATTGTGCCTTTTTGCAAAGCTTGCTGTGTTAAAAACTCATTTGAGACTTTAAATTCTTGGTCAATCAGCGCATTACCAATTGCAAAAAGATCAACAGTTGTCATGTTTGTCATCACATTAAAAAATCAAAAAGCAAAGTTTACACTAATGCTCTGGATTACAGTAGTTTGTTGGAAAAATTAGCGTAGTTCTAAATAGTTAATTGTTGCGTTGATCTGTTTTAATTTTTATTTAAGCGGACCAATCAAGAATAAAAATATTTAATGAACAAGGAGCCGAAATTCTATGGCGATACTTCAGGCGACAACTTCCAGTTCACATGAACTTTTGTCAAAAGTTCCACAAGTCACAGCTTTATTCTGGGTGACTAAAATTTTTGCCACAACATTTGGAGAGACGGCTGGAGATGCTGTTTCCATGTCACTCAATCTAGGTTATTTGATTAGCACTTTTATTTTTGCTTTCATTTTTATTGCGTTGGTTATTTTTCAGATTCGTGCAAAAACGTACCAACCATTTCTATACTGGTTCACGATCATTGCGAGTACAACAGTTGGAACGACATTGGCTGACTTTATGGATCGGTCTTTGGGGATTGGTTATATCGGTGGCAGTTCATTATTATTGTTGTTGGTCTTGTTGTCTTTATGGGTATGGAACACATCTGAAGGTAATATTTCACCAGATACTATCAATAATGTTCGTACCGAATGGTTTTATTGGATCACAATCACTTTTTCACAAACACTCGGAACAGCTTTGGGTGATTGGTCTGCTGATACTGCTGGTTTGGGTTATACAGGTGGAATTGCTTTATTTTCTGGATTGATTTTATTGCTTGTTGCTCTGCACTTTTTAACACGAGTATCGAAAACCTTATTATTCTGGGCTGCTTTTGTATTGACTCGTCCATTGGGCGCCGTAGTTGGAGATTTTTTGGACAAGCCACTCAGTTCTGGAGGGCTGGACTTGAGCCGTTTTACAGCTTCTATCGTATTGTTGGTGATTATCCTTGGGTGTGTATATTGGTCGAAACACAAGCACACTCGCTTAAATCCAACGTAAACATTTTTATATTCGATGAAATCACAGAGAAAAAATGCGTTGAATTTTGGTTGGCGCATTTTTCTACAAAAACATACCAATTTACATGGATATCCATGTGTATTCTTCGGTAGACTCTCTATATTAAATTAGTGTTATTTAAATAGATAAATTGGAGATCACATGACTGTAGATGTTACTGAAAGCATTACTCAAACCATTCATCCCGCGTTTCAGCTATTACGTCAACACCATGTAGAAGCACTCGATATTCAAGTTTCAGAATATAAGCATAAAGTAACTGGTGCTGTTCACTACCATTTGGCCACAAATCACGATGAAAATGTATTTTTGGTGGCATTTAGAACTCAACCGATGGATTCTAAAGGAACAGCTCATATTTTAGAGCATACAGCTTTATGTGGTTCTGAAAAATTTCCTGTACGCGACCCATTCTTTTTAATGATTCGCCGTTCATTAAATACCTTTATGAATGCATTCACAGCAGCAGATTGGACAGCTTATCCATTTGCGACACAGAATAAAAAAGATTTTCAGAATTTATTGTCAGTGTATTTAGATGCTGCATTCGCTGCAAATTTGAATCCTTTAGATTTTGCTCAAGAAGGGATTCGAATTGAATTAGAGAATGATCAAGCCGTTTATAAAGGTGTGGTGTTCAATGAAATGAAAGGAGCGATGAGTTCACCTACAGATCAGCTCTATCACCAATTGGCACATCATTTATTCCCTGAAACGACCTATCACTATAATTCAGGTGGTGATCCTAAAGACATTCCTGATTTAACCTACGAACAGCTTGTTGATTTTTATAAAACACATTATCACCCAAGTAATGCAGTCTTTATGACTTTTGGTAATCAAACTGCCTATGATTTACAGGAGCAGTTTGAAAAATTAGCATTAAATAAGTTTTCTCAGGGTACAACATTATATTCAAAACCTGAAAAACGTTTATTGGCACCAATAGAAGTGACTGAAAGCTATGCAGTTGATAGCGAAGACTTAAAAGATAAAACTTATCATGTGATGTCATGGTTACTCCCTGAAACCAGTGACATTAAATTACGTTTAGGTATGCGTTTAGTAGAAGGGATTTTATTAGAAAATTCAGCGTCGCCATTGCGTCATTATTTAGAAACTTGTGGTTATGCACAGTCAACGGGTCCATTGATGGGAGTTGATGATAGTAACTTCGAAATGACGTTCTATTGTGGCGTACAAGGCTCGAATGAAGAACATGCTGAAACATTTAAAAATGGTGTTTTAGATATTTTGAAAGAGGCTGCTTCAAAACCCATTGACCGTGATTTGGTTGATGCGATTTTACATCAAATTGAATTGCATCAACGTGAGATCAATGGTGATGGTACGCCTTATGGTTTAAGCCTTATTTTGAATGGTCTAGGTAGTGCAATTCACCATAATGATCCAATCCATGTTTGGGATGTGGATTCTGCAATTGAGCAAGTGAAAGAAGAATTGAAAGATCCAATGTGGTTGTCTAATTTAATTCAAACTCATTTGTTAGATAATCCGCATCGTGTACAAATGACCTTAGTGCCAGATGCGACCAAATCAGTAAAAGAGCAACAGGCTGAGCAAGCACGTTTGGCTGAAATTACTGCTAATTTGACAGAAGATCAAAAAATTGAAATTCAGCAAAAAACTGAAGCATTAAAACAACGTCAAGACACAGCTGATGATCTTGAGTTACTTCCTAAAGTTGGTTTGGAAGATGTGCCTGCGGATTTGCATATTGTTCAAGGTCAATTGCGTGAGATTATCTGTAATGGTCTGGATACACCATTAAATCTTTATCATGCAGGTACCAATGGTATTTACTATCAACAAGTTTTGATTCAGATTCCAGACGAAATCGTACAGTCGCCTTATTTCAACTTACTTTCTATCTTGATGGGTGAGGTTGGTGCAGGTGAGCATGATTATTTAGAATTCCAACAAATCCAAACGGCTGTAAGTGGCGGTTTGGGAATGGGAGCGTCTTTACGTAGCAAAGTGGATGATAAAGATCGAATTAGTGCTTGGTTGACGTTGACGACTAAATCATTGACTCAAAAGTTAGATTCTATTCAGTTGTTGAAACTTGCCTTTGAGCAGCTTCGTTTTGATGAAAAAGATCGCATTATCGAATTATTGCAACAACGAAAAACCCGTTGGCAGTCACGCTTGTCAGGTTCTGGACATAGTTATGCAATGCAAATTGCTTCTCGTCAAATGAGTGCATTAGCTCGACGTGACTATCATAATACTGGTTTAGGCGCATTGAATTGGCTTACTCACTTGGTCAATAAGATTGATCAGGATGATACGGCTTATGAAGCTTTAATCGCTGAATTACAGGCAATTCATCGTAAGTTATTACAAGCACCTAAACAGTTTTTATTGGTTTGCGAAGAACATCAGTCTGATCGTTTAGTTGAAGAGATTCAAAACGTTTGGGATAAACTGGCTGTTGATAAATCACCTGTAAGCCTAACCGAAGTTGAACACGTCAATACAGAAAATGATGAAGCATGGCTCATTCAGACCAATGTACAGTTCTGTGCTTCCGCCTATCAGGCGGTTGATGTTGCTCATGCAGATGCAGCACCATTGATGGTATTGGCTGCGTATTTACGTAATGGTTTCTTACATAGTGCCATTCGTGAAAAAGGTGGAGCGTATGGTGGTGGAGCCAGTTATGATGGCAATGCCTGCTCATTCCGTTTCTATAGCTACCGTGATCCACGATTGGCGGAAACATTTAATGATTTTGAAGCCAGTGTGCAATGGTTGCTGAATACTGAACAACAGCCACATCAGCTTGAAGAGGCGATTTTAGGTCTGGTTGCAAGTATGGATAAGCCTGGCTCACCTGCTGGTGAAGCAATTACAGCGTGTTATGCATTGCTGCATGCCCGCACACCGAAATTCCGTAAAATGCTACGTGAACGCCTGTTGAATATAACTCTGGAAGATTTAAACCGTGTGGCAAAACAGTATCTGGTGGAACAAAAGCCTGTGAAGGCAGTGGTTGCGCCATTTGCTAAGCGTGAAGAGTTACAGAAACTTGGCTTTAATATTCAACAAGTAAATTAAAAGAAAAATTGGAGACATTTATGGCGTTCAAATCATTTGAACGTGGTCATCTTGAACTAAGTATAGTCGCTATACTTGGTTCTTTTGCTACGTCTGGTGTAAATGCTCAGGTAACTACACCTGCTAGTCCAGCAACTGTTGATGCTTGTGTTGCCTTGGCTTCTAGTGCAGAGCGTTTAGCATGTTATGACAGCCTTTTTAAGGCGCCGACCATTATTCCAATACAAGTTCAGACAGATGCCGCACCTGTGGTCACAGCCGCTGTGCCTGTGGTCGAGTCGAATGAACCAGACAAACCTGAATCTTTAAAAGACAAGGTGGTTCAAAAAGTCAGTGAGCTACATTTGTTGGGTGCTGCGCCTAAGTTTGATCCGAATGTTTCCTTGTTGGACCGCCGTTGGGAGTTGTCGGAAGAAAGTAAGTTGGGCGTATGGAATATTCGTGCCTATCAACCCGTTTATTTACTGCCAGTGTTCTGGACTAGTGACAAGAATGAATTTCCAAGCAGTCCAAATCCACAAAACACTGTCAAGGATAAACAGGAATTAACCTCTAGTGAGGCAAAGTTCCAGATTTCCTTTAAGACCAAGGCGTGGGAAAACATTCTGGGTAATAATGGCGATTTATGGGTGGGTTATACCCAGTCTTCACGTTGGCAGGTTTACAACTCTGAGGAATCACGTCCATTTCGTGAGACCAATTATGAACCTGAGGCAAGTTTAATATTTAGAACCAATTATGAAATTTTAGGTCTAAACGCACGTTTGCTCGGGGTTACCCTAAACCATCAATCCAATGGTCGTTCTGATCCATTGTCGCGTAGCTGGAATCGGGTGATTTTTAATCTGGGTTTTGAAAAAGACAACTTTGCTTTGATGCTTCGCCCTTGGTATCGCATTGAGGAAGAAGCAAAGGATGATAATAATCCTGATATTAAGGATTATATTGGTCGTGGTGATTTAACCGCATTTTATCGCAAGGGAGAAAATGACTTTTCTCTTATGCTACGCCATTCCCTTAAAGGTGGTGATAAATCACATGGCGCGGTGCAGTTTGACTGGGCATTTCCAATCAAGGGCAAGCTACGTGGTCATTTACAACTCTTTGATGGATATGGTGAGAGCTTGATCGATTATAACCATCGTGCGACCTATGCGGGTTTAGGCGTTTCTTTGATGAATTGGTATTAAATGAGTTTAAATATTCCTGAGTCATTGTTGCAGCTTGAAGCAAATTGTGGCGTATTCGCACTTTGGTTGATCTTGAAGCAATATCATACACATATTGATATTGCTGACTTGATTCAATTATGTGGTCATGACCAAGACGAAGGAACGTTCACCATTGCATTAGCCGTTGCACTGAAAAAATTAGATTTTGCTGTCTCTTTTTATACTGATCCCGATCCAAATATCGATGAAAAAGAGAAACAAAGTTATGTTGATGCACAACGTCTTAATATTCCGATTCACGTTGCTTTAACGTATGCAGAGATTCAAAATGCTTTTGAAAATGGTAAGTTTGTCATCGTTTTCTATGACACTTTACTGGGCGTAGGGAACCAATCCTTGATTTATTCAATAGACGAACAAGAGATTAGTTTCTGTGATCATTTTGAAGCGATGTCAAAAAGTATGTTTGAACAACAACGCCAAGCCGATGGAATTTGTCGGCAGGTGATTGTGGTTGAGCAATATTCAGAGTTTTATCCGATCTGAATATTGGCATTTGCATGTTTCAAACGACTTTTCTTTGGTGTAGCAATCAGGTAGGCGAGTGTTAATGGCCCAAGTCGACCTGTGTACATCAGTAAGCTCAAAACAAATAAGCTACCATCATGCAATTCACCTGTAACACCACGAGATAAACCAACAGTGCATGCAGCCGAAACAACCTCAAACATAAGATCTAAAACATCCAGTTTAGGTTCAAGTAAGAAAATTGTGAAACAGCCGATAAACACTAACATACCTGTAATTGCTGTCACGGCAAGCGCTTTATAGGTGGTTTCCTGCGAAACTGAATGATTGAAAATACGAATTTCTTCATTACGCCGTAGAAATGAAATCACACACAACAGCAATATTACAAAAGTACCAACTTTAATACCACCTGCGGTACTCAGTGAACCGCCACCAATAAACATCAATAGCATCGTGAGCAGTGTTGTACTGTGTTCCATCGACCCTGTATCAATAGTATTGAATCCCGATGAACGAGGTACTGTCGCTTGGAACCAAGCATTCATGGCTTGTTCACCAATATTCATTGAACCTAAAGTAAGTGGATTGTTGGCTTCTAAAAGCCAAATCAAAATAAAAGCCACAATATTTAGTGTTGCGATTGCACTGAGGATTAGCTTGCTATTCGGTGTAAGTTTATTCCAACGTTTATTTTGTTTAACGTCAATTAAAACAAGAAAACCAATTCCACCTAACGTATATAGCGTACTAATGGTTAAACAGATAAGATAATGACCTTGGAAATTTATTAAGCTGTTATTGAATAGCGAAAAACCCGCATTGTTGAATGCAGAAATACTGTAGAAAATTGAATAATATAATCCACGGTCAAAGCCATAAATAGGTATAAAAGAAGTACTTAAGATAATAGCGCCAATCAGTTCAAAAAAAAGTGTATAAATCACCACACCTTTTGCCACAAAGGTAACTTTAGATAAGCTGGTTTGACCTAAGCTATCTTGTGCCATCATTTGTTGTTTGAGCCCGAGTTTAGGCGCTAGACTTAAGGCTGCCAAAATAGCAAAAGTCATAAAACCCAAACCACCTGTTTGGATTAATAAAAGAATAATAACTTGCCCAAGATGATTAAAAGACTCATTTAAATTCACTACAGATAAACCTGTAATGGTTACAGCCGATGTTGCTGTAAATACGGCATCCATCCAGCTCAAATTGCCTTTATTGGCGATAGGGAGTTTGAGTAATAGTGTTCCAATGATAATAAAACTTAGAAACCCAATCGCTAATAAGGAGGGTGGACTTAAGTTAAAAATTTTTTGAGTATTTATTTTTATCGTCATTTTATACAAAACATCCTGAGAGCTTTCGGAGATGGCTGAGCGAGCCTTCTAAAATAAGTACGTCTCCAGCCTGTAGAGTAAAATTCACATCGGTTTCATATAGAATCTGTTGATCACGTTTAAGTAATAAAAGTTTGATATTGGGTTCTTGTTTTAAGATGCCCGATAAATTCACATGATTCAGCTTTGCTTGTACTGGAACTTTGACAATATAACGATCATCATCCAAAGCCATATAACGGCTAACCATGGGATAATTTAACGCTTGAGCAACCCGTACACCCATATCTTCTTCAGGGTGAATAATTTTACTGACGTTTAAATGGGAGAGGATAGTGTGGTGGGCTTTAGTTTTGGCTTTAACGAGGATTTTATCCACCCCTAAATTTTTTAGATTTAA
The DNA here is from genome assembly GCF_013391535.1 of Acinetobacter sp. SwsAc4. Lineage (NCBI taxonomy): Bacteria > Pseudomonadati > Pseudomonadota > Gammaproteobacteria > Moraxellales > Moraxellaceae > Acinetobacter > Acinetobacter sp. SwsAc4. The sequence goes on along the minus strand of NZ_JACAXC010000010.1, from coordinate 11,223 downwards.
AACACAAAGAATACTGGCTTCAATATCTTCACCAATCGCGACCACGACGGCATCACAATTTTGGATATTCAGTTCTTCTAATACATGTTCATCGGTTGCATCTGCAATCACGGCATGGGTAATGCGATCAGCTAAGCTCTCTACATTTCGTTTAATGGTGTCGATCCCAATCACATCATGATTGAGTTTGGTCAGTTCTAAGGCAACAGTTGCTCCAAAACTACCTAAACCAATGACTGCAAACTGTGCCATAACTGTCCTTAACTAAATGATAAAAATGTCTTTTTATTCATTTTAAGGTGGATTAATTGATCTGTTTGTAATGATTTTGTTTGCGATCACATATAAAAGATCAAAATCATTGGGTAAAAATAAAGCCGACATGATGTCGGCTTTAAATGATGAGGTGATTTATTTAAGGAAACGTTTATAACCAGTATTGTCACTGATTTCAGCATATGGATAAGTAATTTTCTCTAAAGTTTCGATCAAACCATCTGGATTTTGTTTTGCATCAGTTGCTTGTAAACCGACTAAAACACGACCTTCGGCTGCACCATGATTACGATAATGGAATAGGGTAATGTTATGCGTTGGACCTAGACGCTCCAAGAAAGTCAGTAGGGCACCTGGGCGCTCTGGAAATTCAACACGGAACAAGCGTTCATTTTCAAGATTGGCGTGACCACCAATTAAGTAACGAATATGCAGTTTTGCAACTTCATCATCGGATAAATCATCGACATCATATTGTTGCTTGAGTAATTCATGGATTTCGTGACGTTCAACTTCGCCACCTTTCAAGCTAATCCCAACAAATACTTGAGCTTGGCTATCATCACTGGCACGATAGTTAAACTCAGTAATATTACGACCTTGTAGAGCACGGCAGAAATTAAGAAATGCACCTTTCTGCTCAGGAATTGTGACGGCATAGATTGCTTCTTTACGTTCACCCAATTCAGTACGTTCAGCAATATAACGGAGACGATCAAAGTTCATGTTTGCACCGCAAACAATTGAAACCATGTTCTTTCCAGTGAGCTGGTGTTCGGTAACGTATTTTTTGATACCTGCCAAAGCCATCGCACCAGAAGGCTCGACAATACTACGATTTTCATCATAGGTATCTTTGATCGCGGCACAGATTTCATCGGTATTGACCGTAACAATTGTTGGATCAACAATTGGACCAGAATTATCTGACTTAGATAAGCGGATCATTTCAAAAGGCAATTCACCAATTTGAGCAACGGCTGTACCATCCGCAAATAAACCCACATGTGGCAGAATCACGCGTTCATTAGATTCAAGAGCAGCTTTTAGGCACGCAGATTCTTCATATTCAACACCAATGACTTTGACATGTGGTGCAACTTCACCAAGATAGGCTGCAACACCCGCAATGAGCCCGCCACCACCGACAGCAACGAAAACATATTCAACATCACGCCATTGGCGCAATAATTCATTGGCAATCGTTCCTTGACCAGCAATCACGAGTTCATCGTCATAAGGTGGGATAAAAACTAATCCTTCATCTTCTGCACGTTGTTTGGCATATTTATTGGCAACATCAAAACTATCGCCGTGTAAAACAACCTGTCCACCTAAGTTTTTAACCGCTTGTACTTTGATGTCAGGGGTCGTGCTTGGCATGACAATAATGGCTGGAATGCCTAATTTTTTTCCAGAGAGTGCAACACCTTGTGCATGGTTACCTGCTGATGCGCAAATCACACCTCGATCGAGTTGATCTTTAGGAAGTTGGCTAATCCTGTTGTAAGCACCGCGTAGCTTGAAAGAGAATACAGGTTGTAAATCTTCACGTTTAAATCGAATGTTATTGTTAATTTTTTGACTAATTCGTGGAGCTGCTTCAAGCGGTGTTTCAATCGCAACGTCATAAACCGTTGCTTGTAAAATTTGTCGTACCACACGAGACAGCATGTTCATCTTCCCTATAACAGTTTAAAATAGGCAATCATTGTAGCAAACCCCTGTGCATTTGCGCTGTTTTCTTGCAGCAAATGTCAAAATAGTTGAGTGAAGTCATGAGTCTATATGCAACCCAAGATGAAAAAAAACAAGCTGCGGCAAAAGCAGCTTTGAAACATTTGCCTAAAGGCGGCATTTTGGGCGTAGGAACTGGAAGTACTGTTAATTTTTTAATTGATCTATTACCAGAGTTGCAATTGGAAGCAGCCGTAGCAAGTTCTAATGCAACAGCTGAACGTCTTAAAAAATTAGGTATCGAAGTGGTTGATATGAACTCGGTAGGTGGTTTGGATGCCTATGTCGATGGTGCAGATGAAATTGACCGTCATATGCATATGATTAAAGGGGGCGGTGCTGCATTAACTCGTGAAAAAATCGTTGCTTCTATTGCTAAGAAATTTGTATGTATCGTTGATGATTCTAAATGGGTGGATCAATTAGGACGTGATTTTCCACTTCCTATCGAAGTAATTCCAATGGCGCGTTCTGCAGTTGCACGTAAAATCGTAGCTTTAGGTGGTGATCCTGTTTATCGCGAAGGTGTTGTTACTGATAATGGTAACGTTATCTTAGATGTTTTTAATTTAAATATTTTGAACGCACTTGATTTAGAGAAAACGATCAACAATATTCCAGGTGTGGTAACCAATGGAATTTTTGCTTTGAATGCAGCTAGTATTGCGATTGTTGCAACCAATAATGGTATTGAAGAACGTACGGCACAGTAATGCAATCAGTTTCGCTTGAAACACAATTGCCTGAAATTAAAGTAGTTCGACATGCAAGAGCGAGAAATTTGCGTTTGCGTGTTGAACCTACAGGTATTCGTTTAACAGTCCCTATCTTTTGTACAAAGCGGCAGATTCAGCAATTTCTGCAACAGTCTGAACAATGGTTATTAGAGACATGGAGCAAGCAACAAGAACAATTTAATCAGACTATAAATTTTCCTGAACAACTTGTTTTATTTTATCATTTGCAACCATTTCAAATTATTCAGCAACAGCAACGTCATATTTTTAAATTTAACTGGGAACAACATATTTTATTTATTCGAAATGAAAGCCCTGAATTAGCCTTAAAAGCTGCTGTATTAGTATATGCGAAACAGTTTTTACCAGAATATTTAAACTTAATAAGTGAGCAGACGGGCTTACAATATGGCGAATGCACGGTGAGAAAGCCAAAGACACGTTGGGGAAGTTGTAGTTCAAAACATGACATTATGCTTAACGCGGGATTAGTATTAATGCCGATGCATAATGTACGATCAGTGTGTATACATGAATTAGCACATACGAAGTATTTTGATCATAGTGCAGCATTTTGGGGTGAAGTAGCGAAGTATGATGAAAGTTATATCGAAAATCGCAGGCAATTAAAAAGTATTCAATTGCCTGCGTGGTGGTACTAAATCAAATAAAACTACATTCAAGTTGGGTTGTTTGTAGTTGATCTGGTGCCTTGCGAGTATCTAGACCTGCACTAGCACTTACTACTTGATTTCCATTTAATTTTATTTGAATAAACTTGTACTTTTGTAAAGTAAAGTCGATGTCAGTAGAACTACTATTGAGTAGGTAATCTTGACCTGTATTATTTATCAGCATTAAATTATCAGTACTATCGCCATCAAGTTTTGAAGTGAAGATTTGAGTACCTTTTTGTAGTTCTAAAACACCGTTAGCTCTGATATTTAGTTTGCAATCGTTATAAAACAATTTGACAGAACTTTTACACTGTTTTTAATGTTATAGCGACCAGTTAAGTGAAAAATAAGTTGTTAAATTTACATTTTTGTTTTTAGAAATTTTTATATTTTTACTAACTTTAGCTAGATACAAAATCAATTCCTCAAGTTGTAACTTAGAAATGCTATATAACTTATAGGGTTATGGATTGTGGAAATGGCGTCAAACTGCCATACTACAACCAGTATTTATAGTTTGAGGTAGAGCACGTGATTTCTGTTGGCATCGTCGGTGGAACTGGATATACAGGCGTCGAATTATTACGTCTTTTATTAAGGCATCCACAAGCCCAAGTACGTGTTTTAACATCTCGAACTGAAGCAGGAAAACGTGTTGCAGATATGTTTCCAAGCTTAAGAGGGCATACAGATTTAGCGTTCTCCGATCTTGACCTAGATGCATTAAAGCAGTGTGATGTTGTTTTTTTTGCAACGCCACATGGAGTTGCAATGCAACATGCTGAAGAGTTGATAGCTTCTAATGTTAAAGTAATTGATCTTGCTGCAGATTTTCGATTGCAAAATCTATCTGAATTTGAAAAATGGTACGGCATGCAACATAGCTGTCCAGATGTATTAGTCGATTCAGTGTATGGTTTAACTGAACTAAATCGTGAAAAAATTAGAACAGCTCAAGTGATTGGTAATCCTGGTTGTTACCCTACAACAGTACAGTTGGGTTTAGCTCCTTTACTAAAAGCTTCAGAAAAATTGATCAATCCGCAAAGTATTATCATCGATGCAAAGTCTGGTGTATCTGGCGCAGGTCGCAAAGCTAGTTTAGGCATGATTTATAGTGAAAATGCTGATAATTTTAAAGCTTATGGTGTCGCTGGACATCGTCATCATCCAGAAATTGTTGAAGCTTTAGAAAACATTTCGGGTGAAAAGGGACAATTTAATCATCTTATTTTTGTTCCACATCTTGTACCGATGATTCGTGGTATGTTGAGTACAATATATGTCGATTTAACTGAGCAAGCTCAGAATATAGATTTACAAGCATTGTATGAGCGTTTCTATGAAAATGAACGTTTTGTTGATGTAATGCCAGCAAATAGTTCGCCTGAAACACGTAGTGTGCGCGGTGCAAATGAGCTACGTATTGCTTTATATCAACCTCAACCGAATAAATTAATTATATTAGTTGCGCAAGATAATTTAGTGAAAGGTGCAGCCGGTCAAGCGATTCAAAATATGAATTTAATGTTCAATTTTGATGAGGCTGCGGGTTTAGAAGGCATTGGTTTATTACCATAAAAAACGCTTTTTTACTTCACACACATTTAAATTTGGATTTAAATGTGTGCTTTGATGTAAATCATAACGATAGAGATGATGATGGAAAACGCTGAACCGACTACTTCACCAGAAAGTTCCGTTAAAAAAAATAAATTCCTCAAGACGAATTTGCCCTTAGTGATTGCTGCTACATTACTGATTGGTAGTAGTTTTATGTTGGGTTATACTGTTGGGCATCGTCAAGGTTTGACTGTTGTTGGTTATGATGCAGATGCTGAACAACTTGTTGATGTTCTACAAAAGCAAAAAGCCACTTTGGATTCTGTTAGTAAGAGTTTAAATGCTGCTGTTCAAGAACGTGATATTGCGGTTAGTAATGCTGATGAGTTATTTAAAGGTATTAATCAAGCTAATGCTGATAAAACTCAGTTTGAAAGTATGAACGCCATTTATCGTGAAATTTTAAGACAGCGTGGTGGTGTTAGCTTAACTGTACAAAATTTAGCGATTAAATCTTTACCCGAAAATGCTTTTGAATATCAACTGGACTTGGTTCAAGTAAGCCCAAATAAACGTCGAGCTGTTGGTAGTGTTGAGTTAAGATTAATTAAAGATACTGAAGTTTTGGTTGTGCCATTAGAAGATGCCAATTTTAATTTCGATGATTTTGAACGGTTGACTGGGCGCTGGACCATGCCTAAAGGTTTCACACCTCAGTTTATTGAAGTTCGCTTATCTGGTTCAGCTACACCAGTGATTAAACGCTTTAGTTGGCAACGTGGTCAACCTGTTGATGTGAGTTCTGCTTTTGTATCAGAAATTCCTCAAGCTGAAGCAAATGCCCAATAAAATTTAGTAAGAACTGGATATGCGAAGATATAAACGTCAAATGAATTTAAGTGAAGTGAAAAATGCCTTTCATCAATCTGGATATGTCGATTGGCACTTAAATCCACGTTTAAGTGACTCGCAAGAGGATCATGATGGCGAAGTCATTGTTCAGACAGCACCACCTGAATTAAAAAAACCGCCACTATACGCTGTTGTTTTACTGAATGATGATTACACACCGATGGATTTTGTTATTGAGGTACTACAAAGTTATTTTGGAATGAATCTTGATCAAGCAAGTCAGGTGATGTTGACAGTTCATTATGAAGGCAAAGGAACAGCAGGTATTTATCCACGTGATATTGCAGAAACAAAAGCGAATCAAGTGAATAACTTTGCACGATCTCAAGGCCATCCATTATTGTGTCAGATCGAACCTGAGCAGCGTTAAAAAAAGCGAAGCTTTTTAGCTGCGCAAGACGAGCAACTGTGTTGGGAGTGAAAGCGTTAAAAAAGCAAAGCTTTGTTCCGAGCGCAAAACGAGCAACTTTGTTGCGAGTAACAGTGTTAAAAAAGCAATGCACTTGCGTCATATATGGCTCATGAGCTAAGAGTGAAAGCGTAAAAAAGCTGCTGAATATCACTTTCAGTAACCATATCTCGCGAATGGGTCTTTAGAAAACAAGGCTATCTTTCGATATGTGATTTAAGCGGTAAATTAAGACATATATTGTTTTGTGCTAAAAATATGAATCAATATACTGACAATCTTTATATTCAACCTATACATGATTTGTTAGGTTTTAACTAAGATCATAGCATATTAAAATTTCTCATAGGTTGAATACGCTTTCATAAATAAAGAATAGATTTGCTGTCTTTTTGAGCGACTAGGTAAGTCTTATTCTCTTTGTAATCGAAATTTTACAACAATACTTTGTTTTGAATCTTGACCAAGATACTCAAGTAATGCTAACTGTAGATTATGAAGTAAAGTGTTATTGTAAACGTATACTAGATAACGCTTTAAAGCCTCAGACAAACCAAGTTAATACCAGCTTATTCTAATATTATCCTTTTAGATGAAGCACAAAATATAAGGGGGTTGCATGCTCAGTCGTCAATTAGAAGTATCGTTACGTTTGGCTGTTAGCATGGCTCGTCAAAAGAGACATGAGTTTCTGACAGTTGAACACTTGTTGCTTGCTTTACTTGATAATGATTCAGCAGTCAATGCGTTAAAAGCATGTGGTGCTGATATCGTTACATTGCGTAAAGAATTAGAGGAATATGTAGAGCAACATAGCCCAAAACTTGGTGATAATAGTGAACAGGCGCCTCATCCAACTGAGAGCTTTGATCGAATTTTGCAACGTGCAATTTTCCATGTTCAATCGAGTGGTGGTGACCGTACGGTTGAAGGTGCAGATGTTCTAGTTGCAATGTATTCAGAACGAGATTCGTTCGCGGTTTATTTACTTAAACGTCATCAAATTAACCGTTTAACTTTGACTCAATACCTATCTCATGGCACTCGTAAAGATGAGATTCAAGTTGAAGAAGAAGTTGAAGATATTGAAGGTGAAAGTGCAGCTTCAGCAAATGCTGGGCCACTTGAGCAATACACGCTTAACTTAAATATCGAAGCACAAAAGGGCAAAACTGATCCTTTAATTGGACGTGAAAAAGAAATTGAGCGTGCAGCACAAATTTTATGTCGACGTCGTAAAAATAATCCGTTGCTTGTTGGTGATCCGGGTGTAGGTAAAACCTCAATTGCGGAAGGTTTAGCTTGGCTGATTGTAAATGGCAAAGCACCAAAACCACTTGCAAATGCTGAAGTTTATAGCTTAGACATTGGTGCTTTGGTTGCAGGGACTAAATATCGTGGTGACTTTGAAAAACGTTTAAAACAGTTGTTGAATGCTTTGAAAAAGAATCCAAATGCGATTTTATTCATTGACGAAATTCATATGATCATTGGTGCAGGCTCGAGTATGGGCAGCACTATGGATGCATCGAATTTAATTAAGCCTGCATTAGCGAATGGTACTTTGCGTTGTATTGGTTCAACAACTTTCCAAGAGTATCGTCAGGTATTCGAGAAAGATCATGCCTTGTCTCGTCGTTTCCAAAAGATCGATGTGAATGAACCAAGTATTGGTGAAACGATTGAAATTTTACGTGGCTTGAAAAGTAAGTTCGAAGATTTTCATCATGTTGAATACGATGATAAAGCTCTTGTTGCTGCTGTTGAGTTGTCAGCTAAATTTATCAATGATCGTTTTTTACCAGATAAAGCGATCGATGTGATTGATGAGGCTGGTGCACAACGCCGTTTGAAAGCTGAAGTCGATGGTACAACCATCTCGGTTGAAAATATCGAAGACATCGTTTCTAAGATTGCGCGTATTCCACCGAAAACAGTATCTAAAGATGACAAGTCTGTACTTGAGAATTTGGAACGTGATCTTAAACGTGTTGTATTTGGTCAAGATGAAGCGATTACAGCACTTGCATCAGCGATCAAATTATCTCGTGCAGGCTTGAAAGCACCAGATAAACCAGTGGGAAGTTTTGTCTTTGCAGGTCCAACAGGTGTAGGTAAAACCGAGGTTACGAAACAACTGGCGAAATTGCTCGGTGTAGAGTTGGTTCGTTTCGATATGTCTGAATATATGGAGCGCCATGCAGTTTCTCGCTTGATCGGTGCGCCTCCAGGCTATGTTGGATATGATCAAGGTGGTTTGCTGACAGATGCGATTCATAAAAATCCGCATTGTGTACTCTTGCTTGATGAGATTGAAAAAGCACATCCAGATGTATTCAACTTGTTGTTACAAGTCATGGATCATGGTGCTTTAACAGATAACAATGGCCGTAAATCTGATTTTAGAAATGTGATCATTGTTCTTACGACTAACATCGGTGCAGAAAGTATTGTTCGCGCAAGTATTGGTTTCACTGAACAAGATCATAGTGCAGACAATCAGGATGCAATGAAACGTGCATTCTCGCCAGAATTCCGTAACCGTTTGGATGGTGTTATTCAATTTAAAGCACTTCCGACTACGATTATCGACTCAGTTGTAGATAAATTCTTGACTGAGTTGCAAGCGCAGCTTGATGAGAAACAAGTGGTACTTGATGTTGATCAAAGCGCTCGTGATTGGTTGTCAGCTAATGGTTATGACCGTCTGATGGGTGCTCGTCCAATGCAACGTCTGATTCAAGAGCATCTGAAAAAGCCACTTGCTGAGATGATTTTATTTGGTGAGCTTGCTGAGCATGGTGGTAACGTTGCGGTTTCTGTGAAAACAGAAAATGGCAAAGACATTGGTTTAAAATTGGAAGTATTTGAAGATCATATTAACCCGAGTGCTGAACCTGCTTAATGTTTGAACTCTCTTTCTCTATAACCCAAGTACTTAAAGTATTTGGGTTATTTTTCGTGACAGCAATCGCTGAAATCTTAGGTTGTTATTTTCCTTATTTAATTTTGAATCAAGGAAAGTCGCATTGGTTATGGGTTCCTACGGCGTTAAGCTTAGCAGTCTTTGTTTGGTTACTTGCTTTGCATCCTGCGGCATCAGGTCGTATTTATGCAGCCTATGGCGGGATTTATATTTTTACTGCCCTAATGTGGTTGCGTTATGTCGATCAAGTCATGCTAACGCATTGGGATATTTTGGGTGGGATTGTTGTTCTTTGTGGTGCTTGCCTAATCATTTTACAACCGCAAGGTTTGGTTCGTTAAATGCTACAAAATATTTTTCAAAAACACTTGTCAAATGCCGAAATAGTGCGTAATTTAAGTGTTAGGAACAGTTTTTTAGATATTTGAAATAAACATGTTAAAGCATACTGTAAACACAAACGCATACTTTTATTTTTGGCAATATATGTAGTTGCCTGATGTGTTTTGGGCAGCAAAAAAGGGTTGCCCAACCAGTTAATACCTGATCGGCAACACCGATCAGGTTTTTTTATGCTTTAACAATCATGATTTTAGGAGAAATACCATGTATACATTTAATTATTCATATTTTAGCAAGATTTCTTGGTTTTACTTTGCAAAAAAATCAACATCACTTAGATCACACTTGCTCAAATAAATGATAGGACTGCGAAGAAGGTCAGTCCAAAGGAATTGAAAATGAATGCTTTAAATACTGCTTTGACACAACCACACACTCATTCAAAAGAATTAATACTTAGCTTGCCATCACAACTCAAAGCACAGTATCCCTTGTCTGCAACTTTAGCGCAGCAAATTTCAAAACATCGCCAAACGATTCAGAATATTTTATCTGGACATGATCATCGCTTAATGGTGATTACGGGTCCTTGTTCGATTCATGATCCTATCGCGGTACTCGAATATGCTGATCGCCTCCAACAACTACAAGAACAAGTAAAAGATCAAATATTCTTGGTGATGCGTGCATATATTGAAAAACCGCGTACTACAGTGGGTTGGAAAGGTTTCTTATATGATCCAAATTTAGATGGATCATCAGATTTACAACTCGGTTTAGAAAAGTCTCGTGCGCTATACTTACAACTCATCGAAAAAGGCTTGCCGATTGCCAGCGAAATTTTAAGCCCAATGGCAACAGGTTATTTTGATGATTTACTGGCTTGGGGTGCAATAGGTGCACGTACCAGTGAATCACAGATTCATCGTGAAATTTCTAGCCATATGCCGTACAGTATCGGCTTCAAAAATGGTACAGATGGTTCAATCCAAATTGCTTTGGATGCGATTCAGTCTGCACTGCATGGTCATCAATTCTTAGGTATGACCCAACAAGGTTTACCTGCAATTTTGCATAGCAATGGAAATCCTTTACCACATTTGATTTTACGTGGTTCAAATCATGGAACTAATTATGATTTAGCTTCGATCCAAGCCATGCATTTCAAACATAAGCAATTACCGGCACTGGTGATTGATTGTAGTCATGGCAATAGTGGCAAAGACCCATTACAACAACCGAATGTTTTAAAGCAGATCATTGCAGAACGTGCTGAGTCGAAAGTTCGTGGTGTGATGATTGAAAGTCATTTAGTGGATGGGAATCAAAAGATTTCTTGCGATATGACATATGGGCAATCAGTAACCGATGGCTGTTTAGGCTGGGATAAAACAGCACAAGCTTTATTGGATATTGCTGAGCGGATGCGAAAGTAAAATTTATATAAAAAAGCCAATCATTGAGATTGGCTTTTTTATATCTATGTTGATTTAGGCAGCATGTTTAGATTGAGCATTGTAAGCCTCCAGTGAATCACCACTATTTTTAGTGGATCAATCCCCCGATAGTGTCCACTAACCAATAAGTGGACACCTATTTATGGATTTAAAGACAGTTATAGACAGTGCACCAACGCAAAAAAAG